>CAZBRI010000183.1:0-6371 GCA_964494055.1 uncultured Anaerolinea sp. | reverse complement strand
CCCTTTACATATTAAATAAAAAATGATTCAATAGGGGCATGACCAAACGAAAAGAAACCGTCCCTGTATTCAAACCGTATGTAATGGATCAAATGGCACTAATGCCAGTCAGTTATGAAGAAATGATCCCGCCCGAGCATCTTGTACGCGTTATAAATAAAGCGGTAGACAAGATCAATCTCCAACCATTATTAGACCAATATGCAGGCGGCGGTACATCAAGCTATCACCCACGAATGATGCTCAAAGTATTAGTATATGCCTATTGCAAAAAGCTCTACACATCACGGAAGATCGCAGAAGCATTACGCGAGAATATACATTTCATGTGGATCAGCGGCGGGAATCGGCCAGATTTTCGAACCTTGAATGACTTTCGAGTAAACCGGATGGGGCCAGTAATCGCTGAAGTCTTCTGCACAGTAATTGAATACCTAATAGAAGGCGGGTATGTGAAACTGGAGAATTATTTTGCGGATGGAACCAAGATAGAAGCAGATGGTAATAAACACAAAGTCGTATGGGCAAAACGAAAGGACCGCTACCAGAATAGAGTAAAAGAACAGATCAAGGAATTATTGAAACAAATAGAAGCAACCAATGAAGCGGAACAATCAGAGTATGGAGAACGAGATCTGGAAGAAAATGGTGGAAGCGGAGATCTTGATTCAGAGCGCTTGAAACAAAAAATGGAAGAACTAAACCAGCGCTTGAAGAATAAGGTCAGTGGAGAAAAGGTCAAGGTGGCTCGCCAGGCAATGAAGAAATTGGAAACAGACTGTCTCCCCAGGCTGGAAAAATACGACCAGCAAACCAAAACACTCGCTGGCCGGAATAGTTATAGTAAAACGGATCCAGATGCAAGCTGCATGCAGATGAAAGAAGATCGTGGAGCCAAAAGACCCTGGCCAAAACCCGCCTACAATATTCAAACTGGGACGGAAGGCCAGTTCATCGTAGGATACAGCGTACATAACCGGGGCGGAGATCCGAACTGCCTTATCCCACATCTGGAAGGCGTTCGACAAGGACTAAAAAGATTACCCGAAAAAGTAGTGGCTGATGCAGCCTACGGCAGCGAAGAAAACTATGCCTATCTTGAAAAGCATCAAGTGGAAAACTATCTCAAATACAATACTTTTTACCAGGATACCCATCATTACCGTAATCCGGAAATTATTCGCAAACACCAGTTTCGTGCAGATCATTTTGAATACGATGCAGAAAAAGACCAGTTCATTTGCCCGGCAAAACAAAGGCTCAATTATGTATTTACTGGGAAATATAAATCAGACAATGGTTACGAAAGCCAAAGACGGCAATATGAATGCGTGAATTGCCAGGATTGTCCGCTCAAACCCGAGTGCACAAAAGCCAAGGGAAACAGGCGTATTCAGGAAAGTTTCAAATTGATGGATTATCGCAAACAAGCAAGAACTAATCTGACATCGGATCAGGGCGAGATACTAAGGGCAAGGCGAAGTGTTGAAGTGGAAACTGTCTTTGGTCATATAAAGCATAATATGGCCTTCAGAAGATTCCATCTTAGGAGATTAGAAAAGGTGAAAACGGAGTGGGGGTTGGTATGCATTGCACATAATATGCGAAAACTGGCGGGGTGATTTCCGCCAGTTTTTTTTATCTGTTTGTTTTTATGAATATTTTGTCTTCTGATAACAAAATATTCTCTTTGTTAGCTCCTTTTTAGCTACTTTCTAGACAGCCCCTTTGAGCTTAAATTTAGATTATTTGCTAATTAATCTTGAACGATCCAGGTACCGGTTTCGCCTTTGAGAGCCCGGCCGATATTTGCGGGGTTTGTGATAAGGGCCTGTCCATTTGGATTGGCTTCCAGGAACCAGATGATCGCCTGGACCTTGGGTGCCATGGATCCCTTGGCAAAATGAATTCCTTCAGCCAGGTAAGCCTTCGCCTGCGAAAGGGTGATCCTGTCCAGCCACTTTTGATCTGGTTTGCCAAAGTTGATGGCAACTTTTTCGACAGCGGTAGAGATCACAAACAGGTCAGCCTTAATTTTTTGGGCGAGGAGTGATGATGCATAGTCCTTATCGACCACTGCTGCAGTGCCGGTGTAATTACCATCACCCGGGTCAATGACCGGAATTCCGCCGCCGCCGACTGTGATCGTCACGATTCCCTGGTTTAAAAGGGTTTCAACGGTTTCCAGTTCAACGATCTCTTTGGGCAGGGGTGATGCAACAACACGCCGGTATCCGCGGCCTGCATCTTCCACTACTGACCAGCCTTGTTCACGCTGTCTTTTTTCAGCTTCTTCTTTCGACATGAACCCGCCGATTGGTTTGGCCGGTTTTTCAAAAGCTGGATCTTTGATATCAACCAGTGTCTGGGTGATCACGGTCACAACTTTCTTTTTAATGCCACGCTGGTAGAGTATATTCTGTAAATTTTGCTGCAAGGCATACCCGATTGCACCCTGACTATCTGCCCCGCAGACATCCAACGGTACTTCGTGCATACCTTCGTACTTGTGTGCGATCTCAGAACGCCGCAGAATAAATCCAACCTGCGGTCCGTTACCGTGCCCGATGGCTACTTCCCAACCCTGTTCGATCATATCAGCGATGTGTGTGGCAGTTTCTTTGGCTGCCACATACTGTGATTCTACGCTGACATTCCTTTCATCGATGATCAGTGAGTTTCCACCAATGGCGATCACTGCTAGTTTTTTACCAGCCATTTAATATCTCCTAGGCCATTGTCAGGGCCATGACGGCCTTTTGTGCATGCAGGCGGTTTTCAGCTTCATCAAATACCACTGACTGAGGTCCGTCCAGAACACTGCTTGTGACCTCAACGTCACGGTCAGCTGGCAGCGGGTGCATGTAAATAGCGCCTGGCCGGGCTACTTTAAGCTTGGCATCGTCCATCAGCCAATTCTTGTAGGAATCCTGCAGCTTTTTCCCTTCAACTTTGTCGGTTGTGGTCAGCAGAGGACCCCAGGACTTGGCATAGATCACATCGGCATCTTTGCAGGCTTCTGTCATGCCGTCTTTGGTGTCAATGATCTCAAAATTGGTACCTGCCAGCCTGGCTTGTTCCTGTGCCTGGGCAACGATCTCGGGCATGAGGGGGAATTCCGGCGGGTAGGCCAGTGTCACATCCATGCCAAAACGAGGCATCTGCAGAATCAGGGATTGGGGCACTGAAATTGGTTTCAAATATGAAGCTGCATAAGCCCAGGAGACAACAATCTTCTTCTTGCGCAGATCTTTGCCTTTTTTCTCCATGATGGTCATCAGGTCGGCAAGGCATTGGAAAGGATGATAAATATCACATTGCATGTTCAACACAGGAACGCGGCTGTTTTTTGCCACGGCATTCAGGTATTTGTTTCCGTCGCCGTAATCACAATGCCGGATGGCAATCCCGTCAAAATAGCGGCCAAAGATTTCACCGATCTCGACCGGGGTGTCACCATGCGAAATCTGGGTGGTGTTGCTGTCAATAAATGCGCCATGGCCGCCAAGCTGAGCCATGCCGGCTTCAAATGAGCCGCGGGTGCGGGTGGATGAAAAGAAGAATAACATCGCAAGAGCTTTGTCCCGAAGGTAAGGGTGAGGTTCACCCATGGCTCGTTTGCGTTTGAGGTCCCAGGCTACTTCCAGGACTGTTTCTACTTCTTCTTTAGTGAAGTCAAGGTCGCCGATAAAGTCACGACCGCGGAAATTGGTTTGCATTGTAAATTTCTCCTTGTTTTCTTTTTTTTCTACGGGATAATCCAGTAGATATTTTTATTGATGATCAAACAAAACACTCATAACTAATTAATTGATCAATAAATAATAATGATCAACCAAACCAAAAATTATTACTCGATCAGGCTGGGGAGAATGGCAAAAAATTCAGTTGCTTTCACCATATCTGCCAGGGGAACACAGTCGCGTACGGTATGAGCTGTTTCTTCATCGCCAGGACCGAAACCGATTGAAGGAATATTTGCTTTTCCAGCCCAGTAAATACCGTTGGTGGAAAAATTCCATTTTCCGCTTGGCCGATCTTCAAGACCGATGGCAACACGGGCTTTCTGTCCGGCTTGAACCAGCGGGTGGGTTTCTTCATATGCCCATGCGGGGAAATATTTATCAACAGGGTAGACGAAGCCAGTGTAGGAAGGATCATCATAAAACAATTCTTCCACTTTGACAGAATCTTTGAATTCTGCAGGAATGAGATCTTCAACCTGTTTCTTAACTGCTTCTTTTGTTTCACCAAAGGTCATACGGCGGTCGATAAAAATTACAGCTTCATCGGGCACAGCATTGATGGAAGGTGTCTGTACTTTCATGTCGCTGACTGTGATCTTTCCGTGACCAAGGAACGGATGATCTCCAAGTTTTGGTTCGAGATCCCGAATGCCGGCAATCACCGGTAAAAGCTTGTAAATGGCATTTTCACCTAGGTGATTGGATGCGGCATGGGCAGATTTTCCCTTGGCGGTGACTTTCATCTCCAGGCGTCCTTTATGTCCGCGGTAAACATTCATTTTGGTGGGTTCACCGATCACCACAAAATCAGGGCGGATTCCCGGATCAACTTCCACGAAGGTGTTTGGAGCAATACCATCGCACCATTCTTCCATGTTCCCAAAATAATAGGCGGTCCATCCCTCAAGCAAGCCAAGGTCACGGGCAAAAGCCAGCCCATAAACCATTCCCGGGGTTGATCCTTTTTCATCACATGCGCCGCGGGCATATAAAATCCCGTCTTCAACCTTGCCTTCAAAGGGGTCCCATTCCCATTCTGTTCGATCTCCTACACCAACGGTATCAATATGGGAGTCGTAAACGATTACCCTTTTTCCGGACCCGATTCGGCCCATGATGTTACCCATTTTGTCGAAACGAACTTCATCGAATCCGAGTTTACGCATCTCGGCAGCGATCCGTTCACCGACAGGACCAATCTGGGACTCCATAGAAGGAATGGCGCAAATTTCGCGCATAAATTTGATGATGTCTTCCTGGTGTGCTGCTACTTTTGATTGAATTTCTTTTACTTTCATTTTTCCTCTTTCTCTCCATTAAGATTTCCGGTTTGATCCGGTTGAGTGGGTTGTAGTTCCATTTTTTGCTGAATAGCCGAATGTTGATTTATAAAGATTGAGTATTTTGTAATTATCCTGAATATGAGATATGAATGTTTATGTCGTGCCGACGCGACGCACAATGTGAAAATTAAAATACCCCGGCAGGAAGTAGCTATAGGAATAATCCACAATTTTCCCTGAAGCAGTGAATAATTTGGCTGTGAACTGCAGCAGAACATCACCACGTTGAATCTCAAGCATTTTCGCCACTTCTGCCGTCGCGTTTGAAGCTGTGATATTGGTGTAGGAAATGGTCAGCGGATCACCGCGTGATAGCAGGTAATCCAGGACTGAGCCATCGAATTTGTTATTGAGTTCGCCTGGCTGCAGGACATCAATCGGGAGTGTATCTACAAGGAAAGCGACAGGCCGCAAATCCGCACTCATCGTTCTCGATATGCGTAACAGGCGTGCCCCTTCGGTTACCTCCAGCGCAGCGGCGATCTCAGGATCTGCTTCAGTCTGTTCGACTGTTACAGGGCCCCGGCCAACATCCAGTCCATTCCGCCGGGCTAAAGTCAGCATGGATTCCAGGACTTCAAGACCGCCTTCGATCACCGGCGGTTTACCAACCACAAAAGTACCAGCACCCTGCCTGCGCCGGATCAGGCCCTGTGTCTCGAACATTCGCATGGCCTCCCTGAGAGTAGCCCTGCTGACTCCGAGCTGCCTGGCCAGCTCAGGTTCCGAGGGCAAGCGGGCTCCAGCTGCATTGTTTTTGATCAATTCTGCCAGATCAGTTTGCAAACGTTGAAATGAAAATGTGACATTCTCTAGCTCCGGCGTACTTTGCGATTTGTATTTTCAGGTATCAAGTTTATTGAAAGTGATGATAAATGAGGCAGTAAGAAAAAAATATTTTCTGCCGGTTAGGATTCGAAAACAGGTATAAAACTGAAGGTTGTAACATCTACAAGACCCATATCTGAGATCCTGAGCTCAGGTATGACGACCAGGGCTAACAACGCGAGCTGCATATTTGGACTGTTGAGATTGCAGCCGCAGGCCTTGAAGCCGGCAAGAACACTTGCAGCATTTTTAGCAACGATGTCAACAGGCATATTCGACATCAATCCTGCAATCTGCAGTTGAACTTCTCCAACGATCTGACCTTCTTTGATCACAACCTGTCCGCCGCCGGTTTCGGCCAAGATCGGAAGAGCGTCGTGTAGGGAAAGAGTGTTCAGAGCCGTGCAGCAACATGAGGTGGCTGCCGACTGCAGACATGAACAACGAGCAGAAC
>CAZBRI010000182.1:0-6453 GCA_964494055.1 uncultured Anaerolinea sp. | reverse complement strand
AATTCAACCAGTACAATATTTCGGAGCGGGTAGGAATCCAATACTTTTCCCGGACCATCCGGGGTTACAACTCTTTTTCCGCGTTTTGGTAATTCCTTACGAGCTGCAACATATTGCTCGTATTCATAAATTAAGCAGCAGCGCAAACGGCCGCACATACCAGTTATTTCAGTTGGAGTTAATGAAATACCCTGTTCTTTGGCCATTTTGATAGAAATTGGGCTGAATTCGGTTAAGAATTTTGAGCAGCAGCGAGTCTCTAATCCGCATGCCCCCATCCCGCCGAGCAATTTGGCGACATCCCTGGGACCGATCTGACGAAGTTCAACCTGTGATTGTTGATAAATCTTTTGCATATCCTTTCGCAATGATTTAAGATCAACTTTTTCTTCTGTCTCGGTGCTGAACATAATTGTCAGGCGGGTTCCATCATAAGAATATTCAGCTGCAACCACTTTGACACCAGCAAGCTGTAATTCAGCTGCCCTTGCCCGCCCGTTTATCATTGCTTCCGTCTGTTTTTGAACCCAGGTTTGGCGAAGCAGCAGATCAGCTGGAGAAGCTTTTCTTTCTATGGGTTTCCAAGCGCCATCTGGCGGGGATTGGGGATTTTCGATCCTTGCGGTGATTTCACCGATTTGCCGGCCTCGAACAGTGTCAACAATCACCTGGTCGCCGATATTAAGTT
This sequence comes from uncultured Anaerolinea sp., assembly GCA_964494055.1. Classification (GTDB taxonomy): domain Bacteria; phylum Chloroflexota; class Anaerolineae; order Anaerolineales; family Villigracilaceae; genus UBA5195. The sequence goes on along the minus strand of CAZBRI010000182.1, from coordinate 5,765 downwards.
CAGGCAGCTGGGTAGCGTCAAAATGATAGACTTTGCCTACTTTGCTAAAACGAACTCCTAGAATATTAGGCTGCATCATTGGCTTTATTCTCTTCTCTTTTTAAACGAAAAATAATAATATGTCTAAATTACATCAATGGTTGGTGCATTGCCTTCGCTTAGCGCTGCAATACTGACCAGTGATGCGACTGATTCTGCGAGATGCAGAAGTGCTCTTGCTGCATCTGAATCAGGTTCGGAAATGATGATCGGGGTGCCAGAATCACCGCCAATTCGAACTGATGGATTGAGCGGAATACCGCCAAGAAATGGCACTTTGTAATGAACAGCCATTCTTTGCCCGCCGCCCTGCCCAAATACATCCATACGGGAACCATCCGGTAAACTGAGATAGCTCATATTTTCAATTACGCCAAGAATTGGAACGTTTAGAGTATTAAACATTTCCAATCCCCGGCTGGCATCTTCGAGTGATACCGCCTGAGGAAGTGTAACGATTACAACCCCGGAAAGGGGAAGTGCCTGGGCGAGAGATAGCGGTGCATCACCGGTTCCCGGGGGAAGGTCAATGATCATATAATCCAGCTCACCCCACTCGACATCTGTAATAAATTGCCGGATAGCGGAGTTTAGCATTGGCCCGCGCCAGATAAGGGGTTGACCGGGTTTGACCATATACCCCATTGACATCATTTTTACTCCGTAAGATTCTGCGGGCTGAAGTTTGTCGTTTTTGGGGACAGGCATATTCGGGACGCCCATCATCGTGGGTATATTGGGTCCGTAAATATCGGCATCCATTAAACCTACGCGTGCGCCGCTTTTTGCAAGTGCGACAGCTAAATTTACAGAGACTGTACTCTTTCCAACTCCGCCTTTACCTGATGCAACGGCAATAGCATTTCGGATGGGTGCTGTGACAAGACCTCTTGAACGGCCGTCGTTTGGAACATCTGAATCAAGTTTCACCTTGACAGTTTTGACACCTATTAATTCGACAGCTTCACGAGCTTCTTTTTCAATGCGGCCCCGAAGCGGACATGCCGGGGTAGTGAGCATGACGCTAAAACTGACCTGATCTTTTTCAATCACAAGATCACGAATCATACCAAGCGTAACCAGGTCCTGATGTAATTCTGGCTCTTGAACTTTGCTGAGTGCTGCTAATACCGCTTCGCGGGAGATTTCTGACATAGTTCAACCTTCTTAGTTTTGGATAAAAATAGATACTGCAGGTTAGGATTATACCTTAACCTGCAGTATTGATAAAATAATATGACAAATATTGTCAGGATTTTGCGGCTTTTGCAGCTGCTTTCTCTGCACGAGCGGCTTCTTCGCGAGCATTATTTTTTGGACGAATGCCGGCGTAATAGGACGCCGGCTTCATAAGCATTTCCTTGGTGAATAGATTGCGGGTGTGGGATGCGATTTCGAAATCATGATCCATTTTTATAGCATCAAACGGGCAGTATTCAGCGCAAAAACCGCAATTCATGCATATATCCGCATCGATATAGAATTCTGCTGGCTGAGGAAGCGGACGGCCGGTGGAAGGATCACTTGTTCGAACGATCCAGATGCATTGCGGAGGGCAGGCTTTGGCGCAAATACCGCAAGAAGTACAACGAATATTCTTCTCGCCGTTATCACCTACGTCGTATACCAGGAAAGGCACAAAACGAAATTCTTCTGGAATGATCAATCGCTCTTCAGGATACTGGATCGTGAAAGTACCTTTTGTATCCTTGCTGGAGTGAAATTCTACTTTTCCATATCTTTTGAAAAGCCAGCGGATATCCTCTGTGTAGGATTCCACAAAGCGGTTGAGTGTGACGCTGAGACCTTTTAGTAGACCTAGACCATACATAATATTCGCTCCTACCGGTCGAGTTCGCCGAGCACAATATCTACCATGCCCAGGATGGTTACAAAATCCGCGATCTTTGTGCCAGTACACATCTTTTCAACCGATGTGATATTTACAAACGATGGAGTGCGGATGTGATATCGGTATGGATTACCTTTACCGTTTGAAACTACGTAAAAACCTAATTCACCTTTTGGTGATTCGACCCGGCCATAAGATTCACCGGCAGGGACGCGAACCTGGTATTGAGGTTTTCCAGCCAGGAAAGGTCCGTCAGGAATGGCTTTTAGTGCTTGCTGAAGAATTCGTAAACTTTGACGCATTTCATCAATACGAACATAGTAACGGTCAAGCAGATCACTGTTGTGCCGGACAGGAATGTCGAATTCAAAGCGGTCGTAAATACCGTACGGGTCGGCTTTCCGGATATCATAAGGTATGCCGGCAGCGCGCAAGGTCGGTCCGGTAACGGAATAAGCGACTGCATCTTCGGGACTCAGGTATACAATTCCCTTCATACGGGAAGTGAAGATCTCATTCTCAGATAATAATCGATCAAATTCCTCGATTTTTCGGGGAAGACGTTCAAAAACAAGATCTTTGATCTTTTGCAGATTAACTTCATCAATATCGCGAACAACTCCGCCAAAGCGGTGATAATTGCACATCATACGCGCACCAGCGACAGATTCGAAAATATCCAGGATCAATTCGCGTTCTTCGAAGGCATAAAGTGCCGGGGTGAAGTAAGCACCGAGATCATTCCAGAGCATACCAAATAATATGAGATGATTCTGGATTCTGCTTAATTCACCCATAATGACGCGGATGTACTCGGCGCGTTCAGGTACGGTCAATCCCATCAATTTCTCAACTGCCAGTGAATAACCCCAGTTGTTATACATGGAATTAAAATAATCCAGGCGGTCGGTATATGGCATATTTTGCAGGAATGTGTTTCTTTCGCCGATTTTTTCGTGATTTCGATGCAGGTAACCCATCACCGGTTTGAGGCTAACGATTTGCTCGCCATCTAAAACGACAACCGCACGAAATACACCATGTGTTGATGGGTGTTGCGGCCCCATATTCACCACAATGTGATCAGTTTTGATCCCGTCTTTTTCTTCTGTTTTGTATTTTTTTAATGCTGCGTATAACGCTTCTTCGGGGTCGGTGGGAGTCCATTTTTCAGGATCGAAACCTGCGTCGAATGAAATGTTATCGCCAAAGGGTGTTCTGGCTTCGGCATAGCTATGTTTTCCATCCGGCCATCTGCTCTTAAGAGGTTTGACTTCGTCCTCGTAAAACGCTTCCTTCCAATCCTTACGAAGCGGGAAACCTTGAAAACCTTCCCACATTAAAATCCTTCGAAGATCCGGGTGCCCTTCGAATTTGATGCCAAACATATCCCATGCTTCCCGTTCCATTAATTCAACGCCCGGCCATACAGTGATTAACGAAGGAACTGTAACAGGATCGACCCGTTCTGCTTGGGTTTTGAAAATCAGGGCAGATCCCCCGGTTGTTTTATAAGCATGATAAACAACTTCGAGAATATTTTGCTCAGGGTAATCAACACCTGTGAGAGATGAGAGCAGGTCGTAACCTAGCTGATCGCGGATGATTTTGGCAGTTTCGACCAGGGCTTCTTTTTTGATGATCCAGCCTGAGTATCCTTGCCGGATATCAGCAGTGACATTGCCAGGAAACATAACTGAAAGATCGATCGTTTCGATTGTTGAGGAAGTCGCCATCATTATTCTCCTAGGCAGCTTCAACCGCAGATGCCGGTGAAGCTAATTCTGCGGATTTATTTTTAATTTCTGGAATTCGACGCGGATCAATCAAGTCCGGACCTAAAAATGGAACCGCTACTTCAACGGAATCAGTTCCTTTTTGATACCAGCGAACTTTGCTGATCGATTGCTTATCAATTTTTTCCTGGAGTTTAATCATTCCCGCCATCAAAGCTTGCGGGGTTGGAGGGCAGCCAGGGATATAAACATCTACCGGGAGAAATTTATCAATGCCAGCCACAACGTTGTAACCTTCTTTGAATGGACCGCCGCCAGATGCACAGGCGCCCATTGCGACAACATATTTAGGTTCAGGCATCTGGTTGAATAAACGGACGATGGATGGGATCATTTTTTTTGTCACTGTGCCGGCGACGATCATTACATCACTCTGTCTCGGGCTTGGTCTCATGACTTCCATACCGAATCGGGCCATGTCATACCTGGCAGCCTGAGCTGCGATCATTTCAATGGCGCAGCAGGCCAGACCAAACATCATAGGCCAGATTGAAGAACGCCGTCCGAAGTTGTAAACACGGTCCAGCGTTGTGACGACTACTTTCCCATCCAAATCAGAAGGGATTTCAAAGTCGGGCAGATTGAGTTCGTTTGCTGTCATAACATCTCCTCGAACCATTCCTGGAATATTGCCAGAAGAATTTCGTCATTGGCCAGTGCAGGATCGTCTGAAAAATTTTCCAATTCAACTGTCCAATCATAAATATTTTGTACAGAAACCTGTGAGATCTCTATACTGGGGTGTCCGCTTTTTAAGGCCATCGCGATCGCAAATACGGAATCCCAATATAGTTTTTCAGACATGGTCATGTATTATAGTGTCCGAAATCTGAGAGGTCAATTCTATTATGCAAATATATATTTGCGTAAATCGAAAAGTGATGTTATTATGACATTTGTCATGATAACTCATACTATGCGGCAAAGAATAATTTCATACCTGGAGCAGCACAAAGGATCAAGCGCTCAAGAAATCAGCAATGCATTGCGTGTAACCTCAGCTGATATACGACATCATCTTTCATACCTGGTGAAATCTGATCAAATTCAGGCTGCCGGTTTTCGAAATGATAATAGAAAAGGGCGGCCTGCCTGCGTTTATGACCTGAGTGAACATGTGATAGGGGATAATATAGCCGGGCTTTGTAGTAACCTGTTGGAACTACTAACTGAAGAAAAAGACCATTCAATTTCCGATGAAACGATTAAGAAATTGGCGATCTTAGTTACTCCGAAATTGAATCAAGTCCAGGCGAAAAAAATCACAAATAAACTTGCTGCTTTGGTTTTGGCTTTAAATAATTTGGGATATCAATCTAAATGGGAAGCGCGCATTTCAGCCCCGAGAATCATTTTTGAACACTGCCCTTATAAAAAAATTATTAATTCTCATCCGGAATTATGCATCATGGACAAATTAATGCTCCAGAATGCGCTGCAGGTTGAGGTTGATCAGATAGCCCGTCTTGAAAAAAATTTGCGTGCAACTGAATTTTGCATGTTTGAAGTATCAATAAATTAAAAAAATGGACTGGAATCCTTTCCAGGTTCCAGCCCATTTTTTAAATAATTATCTTCCTAATTTGTGAACGAAACTAAGAATTTGATTCCAGTTCCAAAACGGACAACGTCAGCCACTCCATCATTATTTGTAGGAATATCTTTGAACTGGACGCGGAACTGTATCCGGTTATTTCCAAGGGCAGACTGGAAAACAGGCACAATGTCTGTCAATTCGGTTACAGTGGATAATTCAGCCGCACTGCACCATCTTCCAACGGCGCCTAATGGGTTCCCTCCAACATAATCACTCGAATCGATGGCTCCAAAATTTTGTGAAAACATACGCAGGCAGCCAAGTCCAAATGGATTTCCGAGTGTGTCGTAATTTGAAAAATCTGCCCGGACTGCAAGTATTGTGGCACCAGCAGGCAAACCGGAAATGTCAAATGTCAGTAATCCTTGCTGAATTAAATTTCCTGTTGTGTCTCCGAAATTTTCAACGATCGCAGTATCTCCATTTGATCTGACTGCGCCGCTTTCCCCCGGCACCAGCTGGATTGTCAGCATACCCACAG
>CAZBRI010000181.1:0-6454 GCA_964494055.1 uncultured Anaerolinea sp. | reverse complement strand
CATACTCGGGCTGCTGCTCGGCAGTTTCATCCCGGATATGGACAACCTTGGTGTTGCAATCGCCACCATCGCAAAACTTCCCACAACTGGAATTCACCGTACGCTGACTCACAGTGTATTCTTCATGCTGCTGGTTGTGCTGGCATTCTACCTGGTCAGCATGGTGAAAAAAGATCAACGCTGGCTGAGCCTGGGAATTGGGCTCGGACTTGGAATGCTGCTGCATTCCCTGCTTGACCTCCTGTTATGGTTTAACGGGGTTGCCATATTCTGGCCGCTTCCGATCTGGATTAATCTGTGGGCAAACACCACCGCGCCGGAATGGTGGATGAAACTCATGGATCCGGCTGAATTTCTTTTTTTCGCCATCTACCTCTGGCAGCTGACAACCTGGGCCGGTAAAGCAAATACTGATGCATCTTTCCGAAAGACCCTTCAGCGCTGGCTATTGCTGGAAGCAGTCTTATTTATCGTTTTTACACCCCTGGCATTCCTGCTTACCAAAGGCTTTTTGACTATTTTCGGTGCATTTTACCTGTTCTCGCTCTTCATGACCTTCTTTGTCACCCTGCGAATGCGGGAGACTGTCGAAGCTGCAGCGTAAGCAACGAATGGATGCAGCCGATCCGCAGTAAAACCAGTAAATTACCGGGACATACTGCGGATCGGGTTTTTTAACTGCCCTTTATCATCACCTCATAACAGGACAATTTATTTATTTCCAATAAGCTATAAATTTTTCTCATAATATTTCTTCAATCAAGATTTCAGAAAACTGCCAGGTCGTCAACATTTAGATGCAGCACCATTGGTCGCCCTATTTCGGAAAATTTGCCGTCCACCAACAAAGCCAGAAATACAGGATGCATCCTTGTGTGGTCTACGAATTATGGTGATTGATGGCACTATGCAAGATGTGACCGATTCCCAGGAAAATGTTCGTTATTTTGGAAGTCAAACAGGTTCGTGAGGAATAGTGCCTTTCCACAAATGCATTTCATTATTTATGTGAATACGTTGCTCACGCCATTTTCAATGCAGGGAATTAATCACCGCCTGGCGGCTTTTCCCACCGAATTGTACACTTGCCATATATTCTTACCGTTGGGTGCTCTACTTTTAATATAGAAAACGGCTTCCAAAATCTTGTAAATTTCAGAAGCCGAATGAACTTGCTACGAATTAAATTTACCTAAATGTATTAATCTTTACGAACAGGTGCTTTTTGTTTCACTTTGAAAAGTCCGACAAAAACTGCGTACCCAAATAAAGCTCCAAAACCAATTTGCCGCATGACTCCCAACAAATCTGTACTTTGCCATTCTTGCACTGCTTTTCCATTCTCTATCTTTCGAATATTGATTCCGTGAACTTCCAGGTTCTTTTTGTTGGCTGGGGCACCCATAAAACTTCCCGTATTCACAGCTGTAGAAATAAATCGAATTGAAACATATTGCCCTTCGGTAACAATGTTGGGAAATTCCATATGCAAACCAGAGAAAGCAGCCCTCATGTCTTGCATAAATCCAATATATTCATTTTTATTGAAAAGAAATCCGTCTCCTGTGTATGTAAATTTATCATCCAATAGAGCATCCAATTCTTTCCACTTACCATTCATAATGGCACGAGATACGCCTAATGCAATCTCTTTATTTTGTTCAGGTGTTGACATAATTTCTCCTTGAAAATTTGGGTATTGACTTGTCATTTATCAAGGTGCATTATATAATTGTTCAGTTGTTACAAGCAAGTACGCACTTATTTGTGCCATAGTACCCAAAAGGATACCAGGAAATGAATCAAACATTTTTTTGCCCAGTCACTGCAACGGTCTCCGTTATTGGCGGCAAATGGAAACCAATTATCTTGTGGATATTGTTTCAGGAGAAACGAAGGTTTAGCGAATTAAAAAGAAATATTCCCACGATCACTCAAAAAATGCTAACTCAACAACTTAGAGATTTAGAGCGTGATGGTATTGTTCATCGTGAAGTTTATCCGGTTGTCCCGCCTCAAGTGGAGTATTCGCTGACTGAAAAGGGAAGTACGCTCACCCCTATTCTTCTCGCAATGGAAAAATGGGGTAATACAAATATGAAAGAATAGGCTTTAAATTTATTATCGCACCTGGCAATGCGTGCAGCTGTCAAGATCGGGATTCTACAAGCTGCCGTGCGTCAGCGCCAAATGCCATACTGTGTTGATAAGAAAATGAGAAGATTCCAAATGCCAAACGCGGCTTGCCATTGCCGGCTTAGTACCGGGGATTATTACTTCTTTTTCAACTTCTGTTTTTAATTTCAATAATATGCTCAGGTATAAATGAAATGATTTTTTGATTTTGATAGAAAACAAAGAAACGGGAAAAAACCTCACAAAAAGAAATTTCTCTATCTAATCAATATCTATTAACAGCTGTCCTTGCGCCTGACTTTTATTTGTGTTAATATTCTTAATAGGAACGCATTCATGCGTTTTATTTGTGTTTATAAATCAAATCATTTTCATGGAGTTAAAATGCCAATTGAACGGACAGGATTGATTAAATTTGCAGGTAACGAACAAACGGTTGTCGGACCAGATATTGTTGTTGGTCAAAAAGCACCTGAGTTTTGGATACAGAAAAATGACTGGAGCATGTCCAAAGGATTAAAAGAATCCAGGGGCAAAGTACGAATCATCGCGGCGGTACCTTCCCTGGATACAGCAGTTTGTGATCGTGAAACCCGCCGGTTTAACCTGGAAGCTGCCAGCCTGGGCAAGAAAATTGCGATTCTCGTGATCAGTATGGACCTGGCCGCCGCGCAAAAAAGGTGGTGCGGTGCTGCTGGAGTGGAGCAGGTTTTAACTTTTTCAGATTCTGCAAAATCTGATTTTGGAAAAAAATATGGTGTGTTGATGAAAGAAGTTCATCTTCTGCGCCGGGCTGTATTTGTTGTTGATCGAAAAGGGATCGTCACGTATGCTGCTTATATGGCTGTGAACGGTGACGAACCTGTTTATGAAGATGTGCTGAATGCTGCCAGAAAAGCACTGGTTAAATGAAAAACTGGATCGTAGATTACAACCTGACCGGTTACTATAAAATCTGTAAATGAAAAAATGTAGTATTTCTGATCTAGTTTGAAATCTTCCCGCCTCATGTTCCCTGGCATAAGTTGAGGTTAACGATGCCTACAGTAATTATGAGATCGAATAAAAACATGACAAGAACAGAAAAACCATTCAGGATCATTGAGACAGTCGGATGGCAGGTTCACAAACAGGGACACACCTGGAGCCCGCCAACTGATACTTTTGAGACTGAAACTTGTTATGTTGTTCGGGTTGAGATCGCCGGTATGCTGCACCAGAATTTTTCGATACAGATTGAAGAAAATTTACTGATTGTCAGCGGTGTTCGGCATGATATTAAAGAAAGACGCGCTTATCACCAGATGGAATTGCGTTTCGGTGAATTTACCACCTTTACCCCCATTCCAGGTCCTATCAACCTGGATGAAAGCAGCGCTGAATATAACGACGGTTTTCTAACCGTGTACCTGCCGAAGACCATGGCAGATTGATGATCATATCGATATAAGGATAAAACAAGCCTTCATGCCTGCCTCTAGATGGCACTCCAACCCTGCCGAACTCTTTGACTGGATCGATGAAAACGATGCAGAATTACTGGATATGTTCATGCCTTCCATATTTACACGATTTAATCAAAAAAAAGATGACCCTCAAAATCCGGAAACACAGCCGATTACTGCCGATGTAAGTGAACCTGCTCCAGAAATTGTTCCCATACTGCCTCTGCGGGGCGTGATCGTTTTCCCGTTGACGGCGGTGCCGTTGACAATTGGTCAGCAGCGGTCGATCAAACTTGTGGATGATGTCGTAGCCGGTACACGTTATATAGGGCTGGTAGCTGCCAGGGATCCAAACCTGGAAACCCCTGGCGCTGATGATCTTTACACTATCGGCACACTTGCCACCATTCACCGGCTGCTGCGAGCCCCCGATGGAACGATCCGATTGCTGGTGCAGGGTGTGGAACGCTTTAAGATCAATGAATTTACTCAGTCTGAGCCGTATTTGATGGCACGCATCGAACGGCTGCCAGAAACAATTGAAACCGGTATAGAAGTGGATGCCCTGGCACGCAACGCCAGGGATCAATTCTCTGCGATCGCGGAATTGATCCCTTCCTTCCCCCGTGAATTGATCAGTTCGATCACAAGTATCGAAGAACCGCTTCAAACAGTGTATTCGATCATCAATTTTCAACGCATAGAACTGGACGAAGCACAGAAATTGCTGGAAATAGATTCTGTCACCGAGAAACTCAAACGGTTGATCAATTTCCTGGTGCGCGAGACTGAAGTCCTGCAGATCGGCCAAAAAATACAGAATGAAGCACGTTCCGAGATTGACAAAGTACAGCGTGAGTACTTCCTGCGTGAACAGCTGAAAGCGATCCAAAAAGAGCTGGGTGAACGGGATGAGCAGGCCGTTGAAGTGGATGAGCTCAGGAAAAAGATTGAAGACGCTCATCTCACAGAAGAAGCCGATAAACAGGCCAAACGGGAGCTGGAACGCCTCTCGCACCTGCCCACAGCAGCTGCAGAATACGGCGTTATCCGGACTTACCTGGATTGGCTGGCAACCCTGCCCTGGTCTGTTAGCACCACCGATAACCTCGATATCGCGCATGCCCGTGAAGTTCTGGATACAGATCATTACGGGTTATCAGACATAAAAGAACGTATTCTTGAATTCCTGGCCATTCGAAAATTACGGCTGGAACGATCAAGTGAATTAACTGTCTCGACCGACAATATCCGGCATGAACGCGAAGGGGTGATCCTGTGCTTTGTAGGTCCTCCCGGTGTCGGGAAAACCTCCCTCGGACAGTCGATCGCCCGCGCCATGGGCCGCAAGTTCATCCGGGCATCCCTGGGCGGCATGCGAGACGAAGCAGAAATACGCGGTCATCGCCGGACATATATCGGTGCCATGCCGGGGCGGATTTTGCAATCGCTGCGGCGAATAGAATCACGCAACCCGGTTTTTATGCTGGACGAAGTGGACAAACTAACCAGCGATTTTCATGGCGACCCTGCCTCCGCCCTGCTGGAGGTTCTCGACCCGGAGCAGAATGGCGAATTCCGAGATAATTACCTGGAAGTGGCTTTTGACCTTTCACAGGTGATGTTCATTACAACAGCCAATACACTTGAGACAATCCCCGGACCGCTGCGCGACCGGATGGAGATCATTTCGCTCTCCGGATATACAGAGGGTGAAAAGATCGCCATCGCCAAGGGATACCTGATTCCACGGCAGATCCGGGAAAACGGACTGCGCCCGGAAGAAGTCAGTTTTACGGATGAAGCTCTGCAGACCATCATCCAAATGTACACACGTGAAGCCGGCGTGCGAAACGTGGAGCGAAATATTGGCTCAGTCTGCCGGAAAATCGGTACCCGGATTGCCGAAGGCAAGATCTCGAATGTTGTGATCACACCTGAAGTGATCAAGGAATACCTTAACAACCCGCCATTCCAGGGACCGGAAGAGCTTAACATGCGCACATCCGTACCGGGTGTAGCCCCCGGTCTTGCCTGGACACCCTACGGCGGGGATGTGCTCTTTATTGAAGCCACTTCAATGCCGGGAGCCAAGGGGTTCCAGATCACAGGCTCGATCGGGAATGTGATGCAGGAATCTGCACGGGCAGCCATGTCGTATGTCCGTTCGCATGCCTTACAGCTGGGTCTGGCTGCCAACTTTTTTGAAAAATCTGACTTTCACCTGCACATTCCAGCCGGTGCCCAGCCGAAAGACGGTCCATCAGCCGGTGTGACCATTGCCACAGCCCTGACATCGCTGATCTCCGGCAGGATGGTTAAGCCTGCGCTCGGGATGACCGGTGAGATCACATTACGCGGACAGGTTTTGCCGATCGGCGGTGTGAAGGAGAAGGTGCTGGCCGGTCATCGAAATGGTCTGAGAACGATCATTCTGCCAAAAAGAAATAAACCTGACCTGGATGATGTTCCGGAAGAGATCAAAAATGCAATGACCTTTGTCTTCGCTGAGAATGTAGATGATGTGCTTGCAGCCGCCCTGGAACCTCTCTCTGAGGCTGCAGGTAAAAAACCCCGGAAACCAACAGCAAGTGAAACAAAACCGGTTGTTGAGAAAAAAACCAGGAAAAAGAAAACCACTCACCAGGAACCTGCCGATGCCTAAGATTATGCTTGCAGAAGATGACCCAACCATGCTTTCCCTTTTGAAAACGCTTTTAAGCCTGGAAGGATTAGCCAGCGTGACGTTGAGCGAAGATGAGGATCCGATCAAAGCCATCCGGCGGGAAGATCCAAAAGTGATATTAATGGATGTACACCTGACTCAGGGAAATGGCATCGATTTTCTAAAATTAATTCGGGCAGAGGCAGAC
>CAZBRI010000180.1:0-6464 GCA_964494055.1 uncultured Anaerolinea sp. | reverse complement strand
CTTCCGATCTACGCATTCCCCTTCAATTGATCGTCATCGTATGGTGCACCGTACTGATCATTTTGCGGCGGCCGGATATGTTCGACCGGTTTTGGTCATGGCTTGTCGCGCCAGTTCTGGTTTGGTCGGCAGGCGGAATTATAAATATATGCATGAAATTACCACCGAAAAATATGATCCCCAAATTTTTTATTGCGATTAGTTTAGCAGGGTTAATATTCTTTACCATCGCTTTTATTCCAACCCTGCCCGCAATGTGGAACAAAATCAGTAACGCGGAAGCCTCAGCGAATTACATTGCCGCACATTATCAGCCTGGTGATGTCGTACTGGCAGGATATCCAAATAATGCACCGGTCTGGTTTTATTTATTACAATCCAATTTAAAAAGAGAAACCTGGCAGGCTCGTAATGATGCGCCAAGATATTTCATTCTCTTAGCAGCCAATCAAAAAGATCAAACCTTGTCGAGTATCATTAAGGACTATCATGTAGATTCAGCTGTCTTAGATACAAACCAACCAATCCTGCTGACTGAATATGGAAAAATTAAAATTTTCGCCTGGACCAAATAATTAAAAATTACGATGCTTCAATCCTAAAAGTACTTTGGACGACATATCCCGTGTTTTCCACATATCTGGCATCCCGCCGGTATGCTGATTAATCACTTACAAGTTTTACCCTTTTTATTTCTCAGGGAATGGGTGCTTCATGAGTATTTGCATACTAACTGATACAACTGCCTTATTTCCAACAATTTCCGCCGGCACCCGCCATTTTATCAATGTTGTGCCGGTTAAGTCAGAAGATCATCATTTAATTCCACCTGTAGAAAGCGATTTTCTGAAAATTTTCGATGATCTCGAAAAACAATTTAATGCCATTCTTGTTTTAACCACATCCGACAGCTTCCTGCCATCTTTTGAGGCAGCAAAATCAGCAGCGCAATTCCACGGGGGCATGGCACAGATCCGTGTCTTAAATACCAATCTTTTCGGCCCCGGTTTAGGAGTATTAACACAGCTCGCAGCCCGGAAAGCAGCCGCTGGTGAAAGTGTCATAGTTATCGAAGAATACCTTCGTTCAATTATTCCGTACTTTTTCACGATTGTATTCCCTAGTAATACAGCATCTGACCTGGAGAATAAAAAAATTCCAGGTCTATTTTCCCCTGCTGAAAAATCAGGCCCTGCTCAGATCTATACCCTGGAAGATGGGCAGCTGAACCCTTATAAAAAGGTACGGACACAAAGACATCTTTTGGAAAGTTACCAGGATTTTTTAAGTGAATTTGAACAACCTCAACACCTGGTTTATTTTCATGGAAAAAATACCGGGATTCATGCACGGCCATTGCGTGAAGCTGCCAGTAATTTATTTCCCGGCACTAATTTTAATGATCTCGAATTAAATGATACTTTAACCATCATGTTCGGCGAAAACACGGTTGGTTTTTCCATCCTGGAAGCCCCTCAAAATGCAGATTGGACTGGTAACTGATTCACCTTCAGATATTCCCCTTGAGTTTATCAACAGGTATAACATTATTGTTATCCCAGCATATTTAATTCTGAATGAACGGTCTTTCCTGGATGGAATCGATATCACCCGCAGCGAGTTTTATAACCAATTACCCGGCCTGTCAAAATTCCCGACAACCGCTGCGCCATCCATTGAATTTTTCGCAGGCAAATTCCGCAATTTATTGGCAAATGGTTTTGACCATGTAATTGGTATTTTTACTGCTGAGAGATTAACATCCATTTATAACAATGCTTGTAAAGCCGCAGAAGAATTCCCGGGAAAAGTTAGCGTTCTGGAAACTGGTTCATTATCCATTGGCAGCGGCTACCAGGTTCTGGAAGCTGCCCGTGGAATAAGTCAGCGACAGCCGTTTGAAGCCATACTCAAATCGATCAGTGCTATCCGGAAAAGAACCCGTATCTTCGCAGCTCTGGACACAATCGAATTTTTGCGGCGTTCCGGCCGGGTACCGAATGCAGTTGCAGCCCTGGGTAGTTTGATAAAAATTAAACCGGTTGTTGAATTGATTGATGGCAGGGTGATTCCGATCGAAGCACCAAGAACAAAAGTAAAATCAACCCGGGTTTTATTTGATTTATTTAACTCCATGGGTCCGATCGAACATTTCAGTGTCCTGCACACCAACTCAGAAGACCGTGCGAATGATTTTTTACAAATGATCACAGAACAGACTGGTAGGTCCGCTCCGGTTGATCATTTTATAATTAATGTGACAACGGTCATCGGTGCTCATGTTGGACCAGGCGGATTAGGATTCGCGGTTGTGAAAAAAAGTTAAGGTTTGTTTACCGGTATAATCATAAATCCAGCTAAAGACCATTGCTGGTTCATTTTGTTATTCGTGTTTCACATAGGGTAAAATAACTGCATGCAATCTTCACTGGAAAAACTAAGAAAATTTTTTCGCCTGGAAGCTGAAAATAAATACTCCAATTCAGCTGTGATTGGCGGTCTTGCAAAAATATTGGATTTTTGGGAAGCCGAAGCACGAAATGAAGGTTTATCCGAAGAACTCATCCAGCTTGTTGCAGCACGACTTCATGATTATCAAAGACTCACTCCCACTTCCCGCGCAGATACACTGAAAGGCATCTGGAAGCGGATCCAGAATCAAGATCAGAGCTCGGATATACCCAGTCCGGTGTATGCAGAACCTTCCCAGGCTGTCGTCGAAGAAATTAAACCCGCTGCTCCAAAACCCCAGGTTGAAAAACCCGGTATGCGGGAACACCAGCAGCCTGCCCCAAAACCTCAAACGCATGCCAAACCAGTACCTCAGCCTGAACGAAAACAGGTACCCAGCCGGGCCTCATCTTACCCGGGAGCGCAAACATCCCAAACCCCGGCAGCACTTAATGCCTCCCTGACAGTTCTTCAAGGTGTCGGTCCTAAAAATTCATCTTCGCTTGAAAAATTAGGCATGTTCACCCTCGGTGATATGCTTTATTACTTCCCGCGCCGTTATGATGATTACAGCCAGTTAAAACCCATCAACTCCCTCATGTACGGCGAAGTTGTGACGGTTATCGGCCAGATTCAGAGTGTTCACAACCGGCCGATCCGCGGCGGCAAAATGCAGATCGTGGAAATCGTGATCAGTGACGGCACCGGCGCACTGCGTGTGACATGGTTCAACCAGCCCTGGCTGCTCAACCGGCTCAGCGAAGGTATGAATATCTCTGTCGCCGGAAAGATCGAGCAGTATCTAGGCCGCCTCGTTTTGAATTCTCCCGATTGGGAACCAATCGAGCTGGAACACTTGCATACCAACCGTATTGTGCCGATCTATCCGCTGACAGCTAACATTACACAAAAATGGCTCCGTCAATTAATGGATCAGGTCGTGCGCTTCTGGTCACCGCGAATTGCAGATCCTCTTCCAGCCAGTATAAAATCAAATGCCAGTCTGATGAATCTTGGTGAAGCGATCTATCAGGTTCACTCGCCGGATTCCCAGGAATCCCTTAAGGCTTCAAGAGAACGTCTGGCTTTTGATGAAATTTTTTACCTGCAAATGGGCGTCATGCGCCAAAAGCGCGACTGGCAGTCCGTTGTTGGCCGAATATTTGATGTTCCGGATGAGTGGCTGAATACACAGATCGCCAGTCTGCCTTTCAAATTAACTGATGCTCAAAAACGGGCAATTGATGACGTTTGTGTGGACGTGGGTTCCGGGCGTCCGATGAACCGCCTGATCCAGGGAGATGTGGGTTCAGGGAAAACGGTTATCGCTGCCCTGGCTGCTTTGATGATCATTCGCAGCGGTGCCCAGGCTGCCATTATGGCGCCTACATCGATCCTTGCAGAACAGCACTACATCAGCTTTAGTAAATTATTAACAACAACAGGCTTGCTTGAAGCTAGTGAGATCCGGCTTCTGACTGGTGATACCAATACTGCAGATAGATCCTCCATTCAGGAAGGTTTATCAAACGGTGAAATAAAAATATTAATTGGTACCCATGCACTTATTGAAGATCCGGTCACATTTAAAGATTTGCAGCTGACCGTTATCGATGAACAGCACCGTTTTGGCGTGGACCAGCGTGCCGCTCTGAGAAGCAAGGGCTTAAATCCTCACTTGTTAGTGATGACCGCCACACCGATCCCAAGATCACTTGCGTTGACCTTGTATGGTGATCTGGATCTTTCGATCATGGACGAAATGCCCGCCGGTCGTGAACCGGTTGCCACTTTCATTCTTCGGCCGCAGGAAAGGGAACGCGGTTATTCATTGATAAATACACAGATAGCTGCCGGACACCAGGTCTTCATCGTCTATCCGCTGATCGAAGAAAGTGAAAAACTTGAAAATATCAAGGCAGCTGTTGATGATCACGAGCGGTTATCCAAAGAAATATTCCCGAATCTGAAGGTTGGACTTTTACACGGCAAAATGAAGCCGGACGAAAAAGACCGCATCATGACCGATTTCAGGGATAAAAAATACGATATTCTTGTCTCGACCACGGTGATCGAAGTAGGTGTTGATGTTCCGAATGCCACGGTGATGCTGATTGAAGCAGCAAACAGGTTCGGGCTGGCGCAATTACACCAGTTAAGAGGCCGGGTGGGACGTGGTGGTGGAGAATCTTTCTGCCTGTTAATCCCGGACCAGGCAGATGCCATTGAAAACGAACGGCTCCAGGCGATGGTAGAGACCAATGACGGTTTCAAATTGGCAGAACTGGATCTGAAACAGCGCGGCCCGGGTGAGTTTTTAGGCACACGACAGTCAGGTTACGCTTCTACCTTAAAAATGGCTTCCCTGACAGATGTCGGTCTGATAGAAAAAGCCCGTGGACAGGCACAAATGATGTTTGAGATCGATCCTGAACTCAAACAGCCGGAACACACCCTTCTTTCAGAAGCACTTGACCGCTTCTGGAACAGTTCAGGGGATAGAAGTTAATTCAATGGTTAATATAAAATCAAATTTCCCAGAAATTGGAGAACGCATATAAATGGTTAGAGCCATGTTTCCAGGTACATTCGACCCGATCCATTATGGTCATATGGATATTGCCGAACGTGCTGCCAGGATTTTTGACGAAGTTGTGATCGCCGTTTACGACAAACCATTGAAATCTTTGTTATTCTCCCCTGAAGAGAGAATTGCCCTCGTGACTGAAGCCTTTAAAAATCATTCAAAGATCCATATCGCCGGATACAGCGGTCTGACAGTAAACATGGCTCACGAATTGAATGCCCAGGTAATCGTTAGAGGCTTGAGGGTTTTTTCTGATTTTGAATTTGAGTTTCGCATGGCCCTGGCAAACCACCGGCTGGCAAAAGATGTCGAAACGATCGCATTTATTACAAATGAAGAACATACTTTCATCTCTTCAACCACCGTCAGGGAGATTGCCATGTTGGATGGTGATATCTCGAGCATGGTTCCAAACCATGTTGAAACAGCCCTAAAACACAAAGTCAGCGGGTTAAGTGACAGCCAGAGACCTGCGAATTCATTGCGTGATTAATTTTGAATAGTTGATATATAATTGTTGTTAGTAAAAGTTATTATCAAAGAAACAATTTTTCGTCTGTTCTTATTGAACGGAGGAGCTTATGGATATCCTGCATCTTGTAGACCGCATCGAAGAACTTTTCAATGAAAGCCGAGCACTTCCATTTACCCGTAATGTGGTTGTGGATGAAGATAAGCTGTTGGATATCATTGATCAAATGAGGGTAACCATCCCCGAAGAAGTAAAAAAGGCTCAGCAGATCGTCGCCCAAAAAGACCGGATCCTTGCCCAGGCCCAGGAAGAAGCAAGCCGCATCGTTACCCTGGCAAAAGAAAAGGCTGAACAAATCGTTGAACGTGAAGCGATTGTTAAAAGTGCACAGACCCGCGGGGCTCAGATCATCGCCCAGGCCCGTGAAGATGCTTCAACCACCAGGCACGATTCAGATGACTATGTGGTCGATACACTGCAAACACTGGAAGAAGAAGTTACCCGGATCCTGACCCAGGTAAGAAATGGGATCAGGAAAGTTGAGGAAGATCGCATGCACACTCCGAATCAATTGGGAATGGATAATTAAATTTAGTAGCGTAAAAAGTGAAAATAAAAGGCATAAGTCACCATAATGTGATTTATGCCTTTTTGATTTGCAAGCCGCTAAAACAATTACCCGAACAAATAGGTTGGACTGCCTGTCACATTTGTTTTCATTCTAAATAATCCGCCGCTGTTCGGATAATTCTTCAGATCTTTATCGTCCAAACCTTTACAAGCGGTTGTAATATAAAGATCATTTAAATCCAGGCCGCCAAAACAGCAGGAAGTAACATTTTTTGCCGGAAGGGAAATTTTCTCAATCATGTCACCCGAATTGGGATTCCAAACACTGACAGCCGCCCCAGATCGGAAGAGCACACGTCTGAACTCCAGTCACCTGAAGCTATC
>CAZBRI010000179.1:0-6529 GCA_964494055.1 uncultured Anaerolinea sp. | reverse complement strand
AGATAGCTTCAGGTGACTGGAGTTCAGACGTGTGCTCTTCCGATCTGGCAATTACCACCCCGCTGAGTGCTGGTCCGATGACTGCCCCGGTATTAAATGCAATTGAATTAAGGCTGAAAGCACCCGGCAGATCTTGAGCTGAAACAATATTCGGCACGATAGCCTGCCTTGCAGGACCATCAAATGCCAGCGCTGCAGCCTGTACGGCTGTAATTAAATATATATGCCAGATCTGAATATGCCCATAATATGTTAAGCCAGCCAGCCAGAGCGCGGTGAGTGCCATTAAACTCTGGGTAATAAAAAGAATTGTCCGCCGGTTGTAAGTATCAGCAAAGGCACCACCAAGCAATGAAAATATAATCACCGGAATGATCCTGGCAAGACCTATTCCGCCCAGTGCGATAGGATCCGGTGAACCTGTGAGGGTACGAATATGCCAATGAATCGCGGCTAACTGCATTTGGGAGCCTGCGATCGAGATCAACAGTCCAAACCACAGCATAAAAAAACGCTTATTTTTCAAAGCAGGAGGAATTTGAAATTTCATTTTAATTTTGTTTTTAAATAATATGGATTTTCAAGATAGTAAGAAAAAAAATTTGATCGTATTGGTCCGCAAAAATAGGTCAGGTTCCCCAATCTCTGAGGTATAAGAAATCATATCCAACAGAACGGGAACTGATTTTTGCGACAGGCGGCATTACACGTTTAAAATGATTTTTCCTGATGCGGTTGATAATAATATCCACAATTTTTCTTGAGAAGCCTGATTCAACACATTCATCCGGTGTATAACGCTGATCTACCAGGAGAAAAAGAATCCGATCTGCCTCTTCATAAGAAAAACCAAGCTCCTGCTCATCTGTCTGCCCTTCCCACAAATCTGCAGAAGGTGCTTTGTCTATTATCGGGGCTGGTACACCTACGGCACGAGAAAGCTGCCGGACCTGAGCTTTATAAAGGTCGCCGATCGGATTCAACGCGTGTGCTGAGTCACCATAAAGAGTGGAATAACCCAATAAAATTTCTGTTTTGTTGCCTGTACCAAGAACAAGACCTTTAAAGGCTTCAGATTGGTCGTAAAGTGTGATCATGCGGCAGCGGGCAAAAATATTTCCTTTGCGCATATTTGACATATCTGGAATTGTATTGATTAGTCCATCAGCCATTGGTGTGATCGATATGGTCAAGGAATTAATTTTCAGGTCGTCAATGACTAATTGGGCATGATCCAGAGAATTTTGGGAGGAAGTTTTATATGGCATCCTCACTCCCAGAACATTTTCCGAACCCAGTGCTTCGACAGCCAGGTATGCCACGAGGGCAGAATCAATACCGCCGGATACTCCCAGTACCGCTTTTGTAAAACCGGTACGGGTTATCTCGGTTTTAATAAATCTTGATAAAAGGTCACGGACAAGATCTGTATTGATGGAAAGGTCAGGATTCATCATGGTAATAAAATACCAACTCCGCTAAAGAATTGAATTCAGGATTGATAAAAGAATCTTATCATATCAATATAATTATTAATGCAAATGGCTTATTTAAGCCAATCCCCGCCGATCATTAAGAAAGATTTTGGTTATTTATTCTCTGAAGTTCCCGGAGTACGAGGTCCGACCGTTCGTCACGCAGCATTGGCAGCCGAATTCGCGTTCGGCGAAGTTGATTTAAATCCATTTCTGCAATCGTGATTCCCTCTTTATTGAAGGGTGCCCTGATGACTAATTTTCCGTCAGGGTCAAATACTGTTGCACCGCCCCAAAAATTTAAACCATCTTCAAAACCAACCCGATTAGCATGGGCAATGAATGTTGTAAATAAACCGGCATACGTTCGGTTTACAGTTTCCACCCATTCTGCTGATCCAAGAATTTCTTCGGTGACTCCGCGTCCAGGCGAAGCGGATGTAAAAAGCAAAATATCGGCTCCGTCCTGCCAAAGTGTATAGGGAGATGATGCATGCCAGAAATCTTCACAAATGAGAATACCCATCCTGCCAAAGCGGGTATCAAATGACCGGATATTTTCTCCTTCAGCAAAATACCTTTTTTCATCAAAAATGCCGTACGTTGGCAGATACACTTTTCGATGAACATGAATGGTTTTACCCTGTGATAAATAAGCCCCGGAAATGTAAAATTTAAACCGGTCATCGACTTCAACAAATCCGGCTACAATATCGATATCTTTCGAAGCTGCTAAAAGTTGATCATAAACAGGATCGCCGTTTTTCGCCTGGATAGCAACGCTGGAGGCAATATCCTGAAGCGCGTAACCGGTAAGTGAGAGTTCAGGAAAAACGATCAGATCGGCGCTTTTTTGCCGTGCTTCCTGGATTAATGCTTTATGTGTTTCCAGGTTGCCTTTAACATCACCGAGTTTCGTATTTATTTGGGCAAGGGCAAGCACGAGTTTATTAATCATAATTTATCAATTCATCTCAAGAATTTCAACGGTGTCACCGACAGTGATCTTTCCTGTTTTAATCGGAATAATATTAACACCAAACATGACTTTATGATTAAAATTCCGGTACCTTGAAAGCGTACGAATAGGTTCTTTGGATGAAATTGCTGTTTCCTGGTCGATGCCGGGAACATTACAACGGGCACAAGGTTTTACAAGGGCAAATTCAGCCTCACCTATCTTTATTATTTTCCAGGAATCTTCTGAGAATGGTTCAGACCCGTTTACAACTATATTAGGGCGAAATCGATCCATCGGCACCGGAACTTCGAGTTTAGAATTAAGGTCATCCAATGAAGATTGAGCTGTGACCAAAATCGGGTAACCATCGGCAAAACTGACTTGATTTGACGGGTGAATAGCGAAATTATGGTCAATTTCCCGTTTATATTCCGGATCAATTTTTACCAGGTGCGCAGGCATTTTTAAGAATTCTGAAAGCCATTTGAAAATTTCATCGCCCTGATCAATGGACTGAACCTCTTTGCTATTCCATATCTCAACCGCCCACCTTTTTCCAGATAAAGTGATCGGTATTTTGATCATTTCCATTCCTGGTGCGGATAAGATTAATCCGTCTCCGGCCAATTCCGGGTTGATTAAAGCAATTCTGGCATGTTCTCTCTGGGTTAAAAATTTGCCATTTTGGCCGACCAACATCAAGCGCCGGTCATTTACCAATCCCATGTTTTCAACCCGGGCTGAATTTAAATGATGACCTTTCATGGATTTAACGGGGTAAATTGTGATGCTTGAAAGGAGTGGAATCATCATCAAATTTTTATACTTTGTTTCTGCCCAAATTGAATTGAATCATTTTTCTTCCGTATGTTTGATCGAACAGCTTGTTTAAATAATGGCAGTTTGATCTGGTGAAGTGTAATTTTCCGTAAATGTCTTCGTTTAGAGATGCGTTTCTTCACTTCATCAATTGCCGCCTGCGGGCCTTTCCACCACTCATGAAATAGAGAGATCAACGCAATACCAACCCAGGCTGCATTCACGCCGACCGAAGGGTAAGCCCTTAAGTAATAAGAATTTATTACTAAAAGGACGGCTCCTGTCATATTCATCGCCTGGTAACTAAAAGAGCTGCCATGAAGCCATTTTACTGATAAGAGAGCATAAGCTATCAAAACCAATACAGCCCCGGTCCAACCAGCAATATTAATAAAATAATAAGTCGTATTCATAGTTATAGTTTAGCAGAAATAAAAAGCAGAATAAAGGGTGTTAAGTGGATCTACATAATTAATCCTAAAAAAAATTGGTGAAAATACGAATGTCAATCAATAAATTAATATGCGCATAGCCATATTAAGGGATTTTCATCCGGATATCAATTGCAGTCACACCATCTGTCATTGCACGCAGAGGATTTATCTCAATTTCACTGATTTCAGAATGATCGCAGATCAGCCATGACAAACGGATGAGGGCATCAATTACTAAAGATCTGTCAACAGCCGGAATATTTCGAAACCCATCCAGTTTTTTCCCGGCCCATGTTTTCATGATCATTTTTTCGGCTTCCATTTTTGTTAAGGGTGCTAATCCGAAGGCAACATCTTTTATCCCTTCGGCCTCTACGCCTCCTGAACCAAACATCATGAGCGGGCCAAATTGCGGATCCCGGATTGCGCCAATGATCAGATCCTGGCCTGAACCAATCTGCCTTTGAAGCGTAATACCGTCTATTTGCGCGTCAGGCCTGGCTGAGCCGGCTCTCATCATTAATTGTTTATAGGCATCTCGGATTTCAATTTCCGTGTTGATATTCAGCATTACGCCGCCGATATCAGATTTGTGAAGTATATCGGGGCTGGCTATTTTTGCTGCAAGAGGGAAACCCACTTTTTTTGAAACTTCTGCAGCTTGTGCTTCAGTCTCCGCTAAAATAATTGGTGCTGTGGAGATTCCATACTCAGCGATAATTTCTTCAGCTGAAAATATTGTTTTATCAATTGCCGGAAATTGTCTTGTTTCTGGTTCACTTTGATTTGCCGTTAGAAAATCTGCGCGTTCAGCCAGAACATTAAAGGCGGATGCAGCTCTTTCAGGGAAGTGGTAAACAGGAATACCGGATTTTACAAAATGAGCATGGGCCTGAGCAGTGAGCACAGAACCCATCTGGGCAACAATCACCGGTTTTTTTGCGTTCTGAATGATCGGAATTAGTGCGTCTGCGATATCTTCAGCCCTGTAACTTGGCGGGGGGAGGGTGATGACCATCACACCGTTCACGTTTTCGTCAGCTAACAGCAATTCCAGGCAGCCGGCATATTGTACGGGTGAGGCTGATGCCAGCATATCGATTGGATTGTGTACACTGGCTGCTGCCGGGAGTAAATCTGCTAATTTCCCGGCGATAACTGGCGAAATCTCTGCCAGGTGAAGACCTTTCATTTCGAGGGCATCGCTGGCAATCACCCCTGGGCCGCCGGCACTTGTCAGGATGGCTATATTTCTTCCAGCAGGCAGAGGGCAGGATGATAGTGCCCTGGCCCAATCAAATAATTCCTCAGCAGTACCAGCACGAAAAATCCCTGCTTTTTCAAGTGTTGCATTAAGCGCAGATTCAGATCCAGCCAGAGCCCCGGTGTGAGATGCGGCAGCTTTTTGGCCGGATTCAGTCCTGCCCACTTTCAATGCCACGATCGGTTTTGTCGGGGTTATTTTGAGTGCTTCAGCCAAAAATTTATTTCCATTGGAGATCGTTTCAAGGTACAGGCAAATTGTTTTGGTCGCAGGGTCGGCAGCAACAGCATTCAACAGATCGGTTTCAGTCAAATCGGCCTGGTTCCCAAGGGAGACCATCCTGGAAAAACCAAATCCCTGTCCGCGTGACCAATCAATCACTGCGGCGCAGAATGCACCGGAATGAGAAACAAAGGCAATGTCGCCCTGCTGAGGCATGGGGGGAGGTAAGAAAGTTGTATCAAATGGAAAATGGGTATCGATCAGGCCGACACAATTTGGACCAATCAGCCTGATGTTGTATTGGCGGCACACATTAACAACCTGTGTCTCAAGCAGCGCGCCTTCAGGCCCTGTTTCACGAAAGCCGCCGGAGGTTAAGACTGCTGATTTTATGCCCCGCTTTCCGATTTCTTCAAGCGTAATTGGTGCCGCCTGGGCAGGGACGACAACCACAGCCAGGTCAACAGGGTCTGGAATTTCTCCAATATTTTTATAAAGGTGCAAACCAAAAAGTGAGCCGCCTTTTGGGTTGACCAGATGAATTGCCCCCGGGTAGCCGCTGTCAATCAAATTTTTTGTCACAGCATAACCAAGTTTCGAAGGATCCCCGGATGCTCCGAGAATGGCTATTCCCCGCGGTTGAAAAAAACCAGATAACGTATTGTCCATGTTTCAATTTTCCCTAAAAATTATTGAATAATGATTACCAACGATCCCAATGCACTACTTCATCAAATTTTTTCCTTCCACCTTTTACCAATGAAGAAGAAGCATTTTCGGTTTTTGGAAAACCAAATGAAATGACTATCCTTAAATGCCATTCGGATGGAAATCCAAGAATTTCACGGGCAGTTTCCGGTTGATATATTGAGGCAGGACAGGAACCGATACCTAATTCCCAGGCAGCTAGCTGCATTAGTGCAGCACTCTGCCCTGCGTCAAACATAATCTGGAATTTTTCAGCAGGGTCTGGTGTGAGGATCGCAACTGCGAGGGCTGAACCGGCAATATGACCAGCCCATTCACCGCATAATGATAACTGCTGCAAAATAGTTTTATCTTGAATAGCGATGAATTGCCATGCCTGGAGATTTTTTGAAGATTGAGACCTGCGGCCGGCGTTGAGAATGGAAGTCATCGATGAAATTGGAATCGGGGATGGCAGAAATTCCCTGACGGCCCTTTTTGATTTTATAGCATCATTAACATTCATCATTTACTCCCGAAAATCAAATATTATTCTACAAAAAAAAATGACAAAAAATAATAAATCAACACTATTTGAAAATTAAGGACTCAACCTTGATTTAAATACCAGCACTGGTTTTAAAAAGAGCGGCACTCACAATTAATC
>CAZBRI010000178.1:0-6571 GCA_964494055.1 uncultured Anaerolinea sp. | reverse complement strand
AGGTTGGTAAGGATTTGTCTCAAACGGTTGGGATCCCCGCGCAGAAGGGTTGGAACACCCGGGTCAATATCAAAAATCAAATCTAATCCTTTTTCCTGGGCGGGTAAAGCAATCCCCAGTGAAAAATCATCCAGAAAACGCTCCAGGTCAAAATCATATTTCTCAAGTGTGTATTTTCTGGCTTCAATTTTCGATAGATCCATAATGTCATTGATCAATGTCATTAAAATTTCACCGCTGGAGCGAATAGTTTCAGCATAATGGCGCTGCTCAGCATTAAGGTCACTTTCCAGCAGGAGTCCGGTCATTCCGATCATCCCGTTCATTGGTGTACGAATCTCGTGACTCATATTCGCCAGGAATTCGCTCTTGGCATTATTGGCTGATTGCGCCTGTTCAGCATAAGTTTGTGCCAGCTCCAGGGTTTCTTCAAGCTGTTTGTTGGTGAACAACAGCTTCTCTTCAGCTAATTTTTGCTCGGTAACATCCTGGATTGTTCCTAAAATGTGAACTGGTTTTCCATCATTGTTAAAAAATGTTTCACTTTCGATTCTTACGTGTTTGACCGAACCATCCGGACAGATAATCCTGTGATTGATTCTGTAAACAGATCGCTGAATAAATGCTCTATTTAAAAAGTCTAAAACAATCTCCTTATCATCTGGATGAGTAAATTCAAGGTATGAGTATCTGGTCACCTTGTATTCGCTGCGGATTACACCAAATATATGGTAAACCTCATCAGACCAGACAGTGGTTGAGCCTGGAATATCTATTTCCCAGCTGCCCAGGTGAGCAATTCTTTGTGCTTTTTTGAGGATTGTCTCATTTGTAAGTAATTCTGCTTCCGCCCTTTTCCTTTCACTGATATCCCTGATCACCATTCCGCTTCTTGATATGCCATATTCGTCTGTATACAGATGAGATGAGATTTCAACCGGAAATTTTGTCCCGTCTTTGCGAACACTTGTCAGTTCGCCATGGAACTTACCGGTAAGAGCCCGTTGTTCGAGCGCAGGTTTCAGGCGGGGATCGCTTGTATCCATTATCCCGCCCCTGCCAAGCTCCTGGAATTCTTTTTCAGTCAAACCGAACATCACTTCTGCTGCCGGGTTAACAAATTCGATTTTCCCATCCGGCCGGGTGATTAATATCGCGTCCAGACTGTTGACGAATAATTGGCTGTAACGAATTTCGCTGTCACGCAGGGCGTGTTCTGCCAATTTGCGGGCAGAAATATCAGTGTCGGTCCCCCGATAACCCAATAACTTTCCGGATTCATCCAGGATCGGGATTGCATTTGTATTTACCCAGATTACATCCCCGTGCTTTGTAACCAGGGGATTATCGAAATCGGTGAATCCCAGGTGTTTCTGAATGGAATAAAAAGCTTCAATTTTAAATGCCTCCCGGCCTTCTTCAGGATGAAGCTCGTAAAAATGGACTTTACCGGTTAATTCTTCTGCTTCATACCCGAGGATCAGGAAAATTGTGTCCCCAAGGTAAGTATAAAGTCCATTGGCATCTGTTTCCCAATAGAAAGTTCGGCTGTGTTTTGCAAGTTTGTTAAACCGGTCATGGCTTTCCTGCAGCTCAATCAGCATTTTCATGTGTTCTGAAATATTTTCTTGTGATAAAACCACCCTGACGGGTCCCTCACCAGCGAAACGGGTTAAGTTGGCCATGAACCATTGTTTTTGACCATATCCGTCAGTCTGATAATCAAGCGAAAAATTGGGTTCGCCGGCGATGACAGCCCGGAAACCCGCTGCCAATCGGTGCGCATGAACAGCCTCGGGTCCTGTTTTAGTCTCGCAAAGAGTAATGTAATTGACGCCCACATTCATATTTATATTGATCGTTGCAGCAATTTTTGCCAGGTTACGCCAGGCCTGGTTGACCGAAATGATCACGCCGTTTTCATCAAGAATTGCAATTTCGGATGATAATGAATCTACAACATCCCGGGTGAAACGTTCCAGATCCTGCAGCTCCATTTGTTGCTTTTTCTGTGTGCTGATATTTCGGCCATACACAGTGACGCCCTGAATACTCCCGCTGTCATTTTTCAAAGATAAGATATCTTCCGGGTGTTTGACAGGTGAAAAATGATATTCTATTGTTTGAATATCAGATCGAAAACGGGTGATAATCTGGATAGAAAAAGATTTCCCATTCAAAGCTCTATCATAATAACTTTTCCATTCACTATTCAAATCGGCAGGAAATGTTGAATTTAAAACACATTCACCAATTTTCATCCGTCTGCCTGTTACCGCACTAACATCCTCCTGGAATTTTTCGTTACTGACGACGAGCTTATAATCAAGGTCTATGGACCATATACTTCCCCCCGTGTTTTCAACCAGGGCACGTAAATTGGTTTCATTCTCCAGCAGAAATTGATTTGTTCTGTGTTGTTCTGAGGTATCTCTAATAAAAAAACTTAAGATCATCAATCCATTTAAATCTGTAAATGTGCTGATGGTTGATTCCGCCGGAAATATTGTCTGATCTTTTCGGTTGAAACTCAATTCACCTTTGAAATTACCGGTCTGAAGGAATACCTTTAAAGCACTTTCAACCCTGCTGTCCTGTTGATCAAAAATACTAAGCTTATCCAGTTCGCAAAATTCGTCAATTGAATAACCAAACATACCGCTCGCGGCTGGATTGGCAGAAATGATCTTTCCATTCGTGGATGAAAGAATCACAGCTTCCTGACTGTTTTCAAAGAGCTGCAGGAACCGGTTTTCGTTCACTTGTGAAGCTGTTTGTGCCTGTTTTCTCTGGAGCAGCAGTCCAACCAGGTGAATATAAATCGCTACTTTTCTATCCTGGGTAAATGAAACCCCTTTTTCCATCACCAGGGTGAAATCACCAATGGCCTTTCCATGAGCTGTGATCCTCGCTACAACAAATTTTTCAATCCCAAAGACTTCTTCAATGCTTGACATCAGCTTTTTGGGCAGCCTGCTGCCAGTCAGGTCGAATACATTGGCAAAACGTGTGATGGTGTTTTTGCTAATTTTCGCTGCTCGAACAGCATCATACGGCCATTTTTTACCGGTCAAATCAAATCCCAGGATTGAAAAAGCTTTTTGGAACTTGTCATTTAGCCCTGAGACCGCAATGGTTTGAAAATCAAGTCCATTTTCATCAAAAATATTAAAAACAGCATACTTTGCCCCGGAGATTTTTAATACCTCATCGGTCAGTTTTTGATAATCGATCTTTCCGCCAGAATTCGCCAGGAATTCTTCGGTAGATGTAAGCAGCATTGCCATGAAAGTTTCATCTACATTATCCGGATTAAATTCTTGTACCCTCGTGATATCCTTGATGCTTAAAAATAGAACCTTTTTATTATCACGAGTGATAAAAGAAGATATTTCCTCAACAGTGCATTCTTCGCCGCTTGCAAGGCGTTGACCAAAAATGCAGGTTTTTTCTCCTGCATTCTCAGCCGATTGCCGTTTAAGAATAACCTGTTCAAGAGGGATTGTGTATAGCTCTTCAATTGGCATCCCGCCCAGGCCCATCTGTGTGACACCATAAAATTCTGCTGCAGCTGCGTTGCCTTCAATAATTTTGTTGGTTTCAGGATCGATTAGCAGCATGATCAGGGAATTGCCATCGAACATCTGTCTGAATACCACTTCATCCAGTCCATTACGCAATGTTGCGCTTTCGGACGTTTTTGTTTTTTTCATCTTGCAGCTCCGGTACAAATCATTAATTTCTGGTTTGTCAAAATGGATAATTGCAGCAATTTATATGGAAAATCAATCTACAACAAAAAAAATTGTCAAAGAATTGTTCTGAATTGATTACGAATAAATTTGCTTCAAAATGGAATTTCAAACCGATAAATTGTTACCGCTGAAGTGTTAATTCAAAAACTTTTCACTTGTAGTCTGGACAAAAATTGTTCAATTACTATAAAAAATGAAGGCCCATTTTATCCTTAATTGGTAATATTAGGGAAGGATTGTGATGTTAATTCTCACAATTATTTGCTTGTGTTGTTGAGATTATGAATAATCTGAAGAATAGAAAAAATAAACACGATCGTCGTCTCGGAGTCTATATTTGCCATACCAGCGCGTATTACGAAGCAGAGAAGCGCTCATAGGACACGGCTGGTCCCGCCTCCACCAATATCATCTCTGAGAGCAATGCAGCAGAGCTCACACCTGCAGCCCCTCCATGTTGTCCTATAGCGCAAAGCAGAGAAGTTATCCTATCACTCATACCAACCCTGATAAAAAACGACCACTGCATAGCCTTTAATTTTCCTTCCAGGAATTTCACCACCATTGCTGCCAGCCGGTATTTACTAACCGTTCATTCTCCATCAAACCATAAAAACATAATGATCCGTTCCAAAAGAGACAGATGAGTAAGTGTTGGAAGTCTAAAAAAAGTGATCCTTTTCTATCTACTGGATCACCACCTGGTACTTTCGCAATACAGTCACTCCGGTACCTCCGACAACCTCATTCCCGAATTCCACCGAGGACAGGAATTCATCACCTGCCGCCAACCCATTTTCCTTCATATAATTCAGAAATTGCAGCAGGTCCAGCCTCACTTCACCATCATAGGGATTAACCCTGGCAAAGGCTGTATACGTCCAACCAGCACTGAAATTTTTAACAGAATACACATTGAATAAAACATCATCGATCGTCACCTGGCCCTGAAGTGTCCCTGCCGGCTGCATCCCGCCAAAGCTGTCCATCCAGATCATGATCTCATGCGTGATGGGCGGCGAAGTAAAGGCGTCCGGATTATTTGTATTCGTCAGCCAGATATCAAAAGCAGTATTGCCGATACCCGTGTGTTCAGTCTTCGCATCCATCGTCACCACAGCTGTTTTGATCTCCGAAATCCGGATCGGCATGCTGCTGACGGTTGATCTGTTCATCGGCTTCTGGCCATAGATCACCTCCGGGTATGCCCGGACATTTGCGCCGGTTATCGGCCAGTCCCAGGTCCAGCGGCCGCTGACACTGCCATCCGGACCCCTCATCAGGCCGATACACTGTGAGTATCCTTTCAGGTCACCTTTCCCCCAGGTATTATTCTCAGCCCGGAACCTGCCGCTGATCACCATCACCTGGTCCTTGCAAACCAGGGGCATATTATCGGCCGTTACACTTGTCGGAGCCGGTGTTAGTGTGGGTACCGGCACAGCAGTCTTAGTCGGGGATGGCAGAGCTTCAGCAGACGGGGCGGCAGTTGAGGTTAAGGCATCCGGGACCCCTCTACAGCCTGGGGTTGTGAAAGTGATCAGGCACAAAAAAAGAATTAGGATTGGAATGTGTCTCATTTATTAATTTCCTATCAATGTTGAAAGTTAAGCAGCGTCTGGCTGAAATATTATTTCAACCTGGGTTTTAAGCATTTTAGCGTAAATAACAGAATAAATG
This sequence comes from uncultured Anaerolinea sp., assembly GCA_964494055.1. Lineage (GTDB taxonomy): Bacteria > Chloroflexota > Anaerolineae > Anaerolineales > Villigracilaceae > UBA5195. Next base: position 1,136 of record CAZBRI010000178.1, on the reverse strand, counting down.
TCCGATCGGTTAAAGTTATCACAAGCCAAAAAATTCCAAATTCTTAGGATACAATCATGAAAATCTGAAACGGAGTTCGCATTCTCATGACAAAAATTTCCAGGGGCTATTTGATCGGGCTGACAGGGGTCATCTTCTGGTCCTTCACAGGTATTTTTATCGATTACCTGGTGAATCACTATCATATGCCGGCTCTTTTACTGGCTTTCTGGCGGAATATGCTGGTCTGCCTTGCCCTGGCACCGGTGATGTACTTTACCCGGCCTTCCCTGCTCAAGATATCCGGGTCTCAGATCAGGTATTTCATTGTTTATGGCCTGCTGCTTGGAGTTTTTAACTCAATCTGGACATTGTCAGTCAGGGCGAATGGGGCTTCGGTCGCTACGGTCGTTGCTTACAGCTCTGCAGGGTTTACAGCCATTTTGGCCTGGATCATTTTCAAGGAAAAACTGGGGCTGCCCAAAATCATTGCCATCATTCTCAGCCTGGGAGGCTGTATCCTGGTTTCCAATGCCTACAGTGCAGATATATGGAAACTGAATCTTCTGGGGGTCACAACCGGTCTGCTTTCCGGCATTTTCTTTGCAGTTTACACCCTGGCCGGCAAAGAAACAGCCCGGTTGAATATCAATTCCTGGACTGCCATGCTCTACTCGTTTGGCTTTGGGACAATTTTCATCCTTGTCTTTAACCTGTTCCCATTTATACCGGGTGCCGCCGGCTCCATTCCGGGCCTGCTTCCGCATCTCCCGTGGGATGGCTGGGCGTGCCTGGTATTTTTATCGTTCATCCCGACCATCTTCGGCTTCGGCCTGTACAATATGTCCATGTATTACATCCCCGCCAGCATCGCCAACCTGCTGGCCACAACCGAACCCGTCATGACCGCCATCGAGGCCTACTTCCTGCTGAATCAGGGCATGTCACTCATCCAGATCATCGGCAGCGCCATCATCCTCTCTGCCGTCATCATCGTCCAGCTCCAAAAAGAATAAGCCATCTAGATCGGTTTCGCGCCAGGCTCGCAAAAAACACCAATCTTATTTCGAACAAACAGAACTAATAGTTAAAACGGGAAACACCCTGAATTAGATCGGAAGAGCACACGTCTGAACTCCAGTCACCTGAAGCTATCT
>CAZBRI010000177.1:1694-6593 GCA_964494055.1 uncultured Anaerolinea sp. | reverse complement strand
CTTTCCCTACACGACGCTCTTCCGATCTGTTTCGGCGTGAAGCGCTGGTCACAAGCCAGTTATTTCACAACCGCATAGCCACAATCATCGACTTTGATGAAAGCAATGGCCGGCGCTTTATTGTCATGCGTTATGTTGACGGCGTTTCTCTCGATAAACTCATCCGGCAAAAAAATAGGCTGACCTGGAAAGAAATCCTCGAAATCCTCTCGCAGGTTGCCGAGGGCCTTGACTACGCGCATAAACGAGGCTTCATTCACCGTGATGTTTCTCTGATCAATATTATGGTATCCAAAACAGACGGGGCTGTGATCACAGATTTTGGCCTTGCACGGGTCGCCAGCATGAATATGATCAGCAGCAGCGGTGTTGTGCTTGGAACGCCCTATTATATTGCGCCGGAAATTTGGAGCGGAAAAACTGCCAGTCTGGCAACAGATATTTACAGCCTTGCCTGTGCGGCATATGAGATGGTGACCGGCAAAATATTATTTTCAGGCGAAAGCACGCCTGAAATAATGACCCGTCACATGCTGTACCCGCCGCAATTTACAGAAAATTGGCCGGATGATGTCCCGCCTGGTTTCAGTAAAGTGTTATTGAAAGCCCTGGAAAAAGATCCAGCCCTTAGATACCAGGATATTACCAGTTTTACCAAAGATCTGAATAACTTATCTTTTGAAGAAAACACAGCAGCAAATACGGCCGAATCGCCTGTGTTACCTCTGATAATTTCTGAGGAACCGGAAGCACATATTGAGAACTCAGAAACACCGGAAACAATTGCAGCAGCCACCCTTGTAGAAAACACTGAAACAACCCAAAATATACTCCTTCCGGAAAACCAAAAGCCAAAAGAAAAAAGCCCAATACTTGCAGACAGCCGTAAATCACTTTTTTTGCGGCTCTGGCCTTTTGGGGTTGGGGCGGCCTTATTATTTTTATTGGGCATTTTGCTTGGAGGTCCCGCCAGCCAGGCCCTGGCTTCCACAAAGTTATTCCAGGCTGCCCTGACTCAGCAGGCGTCGTTCCAAAATATTTTTGCGACACGAACTCCTGGTAATTCAACTCAGCCGGCAGTTATCACCGAGTCACCTGCTAATCCCATCCAGGGAATTGCGGATGGTACACGAAAAAAGAGGTCTCAGGACAGTATGGTGATGGTGATCATTCCTTCAGGCACTTTCATTATGGGAACTGATCCTAAAATAGCCATGGCTTATTGCAGGCAGATAAATAATGACTGCCAGGAAAATTGGTTTACAGATGAAGAACCGGTTCACAAAATAGATCTTGATACATTTTGGATCGATCAGACCGAAGTCACCAATTCACAATACGGTGGATGTGTTGAAGCCGGTGTTTGCGCCCCTCCTTCAAACAAATCATCAGTCAGCAGACCGGAATATTTTGGCAATAGCGAGTATTCCGATTATCCGGTGGTTAATGTTGACTGGAATAAAGCGAATACTTATTGCAGCTGGGCAGGTGCACGCCTGCCATCTGAAGCTGAATGGGAAAAAGCGGCCAGGGGAACTGACGGAAGATCGTATCCCTGGGGTGAAGGTATTGACCCGACACTGGCCAACATTAACAGTAAAGACACAACCCGCGTCGGCAGTTTCCTGGGCGGTATCAGTCCTTACGGTGTTTATGATATGGCTGGAAATGTCTGGGAATGGACTTCAGATTGGTATGATGTTTACCCGGGCGGAAAAATCAGCAGCTCCACCGATTTTGGAACCATTTTCCGGGTCGTCCGGGGTGGTTCATGGTACGGCAGTTTCAATGACAGCCGTGCATCCAACCGCGACCGGGGTGAGATCACAAATGCATTCAGCGATCTTGGATTCCGGTGCGCCATGAGCAGCAAATGATCGCGAATGACACAGTTATTGATATTGGTACAAAAAAAATGGCTTACTCCATTTTCTGTCCATCTTCCCACCTGATGCTTTCATCACCTGCCTGCCCTGTTTGCGGCTGGCAGAATAAAGCAGATGGGGAGATGGGTGAAGCAGCATGGACACCCCGCCAATATCCAGAAGGTTTCGGCGTTTCAAAACCGGATACTTTTATCCGGCCGGCAGTGTTTAACGGCGTCGCAGCTTTTCCGCTAAGAAATCATGAAATAATCGGCATTGAAACGGGTACTGGAAAAGAACGCTGGCGGCTTCAGCTGGGTTTTGAGCAGGTCATAAAACAGGTAGTCACTGATCAGGATCGATTTCTGATCTCAATTTCTGATGGCCGGCCATTCGGCACTGCAGGACAGTCCCGGCTTTCAAGTATCGATGCTGAGACCGGGGAGATTACAGAATTATGGAATGATGCAGGACACCAGATCAGTGCACCTGTCCTGACTCGAGATTACATTCTAATCAGAACCATATCCAGCCTGGCAGCCCTCAGCCGCACCAGTAAACCGGATTTAATATGGCGATTGCCATTACAGACCTGGTTTGACCTGCCCCCCATTGCATCTGATGATCAAGCCTTTATTTTTGATGGCAATACTGTCAAGAATTTTGGGCAAATTTTGGCTGTCAAATTATCCAATAGCTCAATCACCTGGCACAGCGAAACTGATGGGATAACCATGCAGCCAGCCGCACTGACCAATGAAGCAATCATTTTTCAAAATGGTAAACACCAGATTTCAGCGCTGGATTTTATTGATGGTCATACCCAATGGACGGCAGATTTCGATAAAATTTATACGCCCCCGATGATTACAAATCAGTCAGCTCTCTGTGTATCCCGTGAACAAGCTGATGATGGAAATTCAACACACTACAGTCTCAATGCACTGGATACGGCAACCGGCATTCCATTATGGCAGTCACCCTTACCAGCCCGCGTTAGAATACCGCCGGCGGTAAACGGTGAAAATATATTCCTTGCCACCAGTGATGGCAGGCTGCTTGCAATCGATTCAGCCAGCCATGAAAAAGTATTTGAAAAATCAATCGGAACAGAACTGGACCCGCCAGCAGCTGAACTCATGATCGACGATGGTATTCTGTATTCTTGCAGCAGCAGCGGCATGCTGTCGGCGATACGGGTAGAAACTGCAAACCCGGCAAGATTATTACCCCCCGAAGATTACCTGAAATCCAATAACTTCGAACTCGCAGCAGCTGCTTATGCTCTGCAGGGCGATTTTAAAAACGCGGCTGCAATCTTTGCCAACCGGCTGCAGGATATCAAAAAAGCCCTGGTTTTGTACGATGCAGCAGGCATGTACGATGAAGCTGCTTCCATATCTTCACAGCATGGTTTTCTGGCCGAGGCTGAGTATTATTATCAGCTGGCTGGTGATCCATTAAACCAGGCGAAAATGCTTCTAAAAAGAAGCGACGATGCCCCGAACAAGGCTGTTTACGCCGGACAGCTTCGGCGCGCAGTCGAGCTTCTCAATAAAGTAGGTCAAGACGATCGTGAACTCGATACTCTTGTCAAATTATCTGAAATTAAGCCGGAAAAAGTATTATTTGAAAGAATTATAAAATTAGCCCGGATATGCGCCAGGTACGGCGATGAGGCAGCAGCCTGGGAAAAAATTAATAACCCTGTCAATGCTGCTGATGCTTACAGGCGTGCAGGGGTTCTTGCCGAACAGGAAAAACCACAGAACAAAAATGTTATTGTCGGTTATTTCAAAAAAGCTGCACAGCTCTTTTCAGAATGTGGAAAAGACAGTGACTCCTATCAATGCCAGAATGAAATAGCCATGCTGGAAGAACTTCCAATCATCAACATTAAAATCAAACAATTAATTGAATTAAAAGAAGGCAAGTGGAGTATTATCGGACTTGTGCTCCAAAATATTGGATACGGCATAGCCCAACAAATTTCCTGGCACATTCTGCCAGGCCGCTTTGAATTTGAAACTGCTGCTGGAATATGGAATTACAAATCTTTGGGGATTGGCAGTGAAAAAGAAGTACAGATCAACATCAGGCCGAATATAGGTGAGGCAGGTGATGCTGTCCCAATGATCATTGAATGGCAATGGATAAATTTGGATGGAAAAAGAATCCAGCACCGAACGAGTGTATCTCTCAATGTCATGGCACAGAAAAGTATTGTGAAAACTGGTTCTGCCATGACCAGGGCAAATGATCTTTCTAAAACTTATAAAGCGAGGATGAAGCGGTTAGGCAGAAACATAAAATAATCAAACCAATTTTATTCCTTTAAAGCCACATACCCTTTTTGAATTGCATAATGAACAACTTCAGCCTGGGAATTTAACCGTAATTTCGCCTTAAAATTTGCCCGGTGTTTCTCAACAGTCCTGATACTCAACCCCAATATTTCTCCAATTTGAAGACTGGTTTTGCCATCTGCAATTAATTGAATTATTTCAGCTTCACGCTTGGTTAATTTTGGCTCTTTTTTTAAATTTGTTGGGTCTGAATTCAACAATTCAGTGATCATGCTTTCAGAAACCTGCGAACTGAGATACCGTTGACCTTTATGGACACAATAGACTGCATCAACCACCTGTTGGAAATCATCATTTTTTAAAATATATCCAAGAGCGCCTGCTTTTAATGATCCAACAACATAAGCCGTTGCAGCATGCATGGATAAAATGATCACCTGAATATGCGGATAAATCTTCTTTATCTGACGGGTTGCATCCATTCCATTGAGGTTGGGCATCGCAATATCTGTGATCACCACATCCGGGGACAATCTTTCAATCATTTCCAATAATTCAACCCCGTCGGATGCTTCGCTGACAACATTTATATCTGGCTGCAGCGCAAGCAATGCCCGCATACCTTGCCTGACAATTTGGTGATCATCAGCGAGGATGACCTTAATTATATCTGTCATAATGAATAATCCTTTATATTAAAAATTGCCTGAACAGTCGTGCCAACACCT
>CAZBRI010000177.1:0-1684 GCA_964494055.1 uncultured Anaerolinea sp. | reverse complement strand
CCCAGTAGAGTTGCCCTCTCCCTCATCCCGGAAAGACCGTTTGAATGTGGGAATGATTGGCCAGACTTTTCGACATCCATGTCAAAACCTCTTCCATGGTCAATAATCCGTATTTGTAACTCATCATTGACCACAATATCTACTTCCACTTCATCTACATGAGCATACCGGGCAACATTGGTCAATGATTCCTGGATGATACGAAAAGCAGCTGTTTCAATTGCCCGTGTAAAACGCCGATCATTCGTAAATCTCTGTTGATGAATAATCTTTATTTTTGTCTGAAGACTATATCGCTCAAACAGCCATTCCAGGGCGGCAAATAGGCCGAAATCATCAAGCATTGCAGGCCGAAGATCAAGCGACAGATTCCTGGTGCGCACTGAAAGTTCGGTTATCGTTTTCTTTGCGTTTTCCAGGGTTTTTATCAGCCCATCCCCTGTCTGTGATTCTGCCATCTCAATCATTAATTTTAAACCTGTCAGCATCTGCCCCATGTAATCGTGCAGTTCAGCAGCAACAAACCTTCGTTCAGTTTCCTGGATTTCAATTAAATGCTGGGCGAGATCCTTTAATTGCTTATTCTTGCTCTCAAGTGTCTCAGCAAAAAAAGTCCTTTCTTCTAAACTTTTTCGATACCTGTTTAATCGAAGAATTGTTTGAATCCTGGTTCTGAGTTCGATTTGATCCACGGGTTTGCTTAAAAACTCATCAACACCGACTTGAAATCCATATAACCTTGAGTCATGATCATCCAGGGCAGTAATCATTACAACAGGAATGTCAGCTAGTAATAAGTTAGATCTCATATTTTTACAAATTTCAAAACCATCCATACCCGGCAGCATTACATCCAACAAGACAAGGTCCGGCAATACTTTCTTTGCGATTTCCAGCGCTTCCTGTCCGGTTCTGGATGAATAAACTTTCACGTCATCATCACGTAAAGAAAATTCAAGATAATCATATAAATTTTCTTCGTCATCGATGATAAGAATTGAATGCTGACTCATGGACTCAATATTACTCGAATGATTTTACTCTCACAATAGGTATTTTTACGTAAAGAGACGTGAACTGCTAAAATCTTCCATTTTCTCGATTATTTCAGGCAGAGTTGTATAATCTGAGTAGTATTTTTTGAAGTTTGGAGAAAATATTTTGAAGAATAATTCTACAATTAATCGATTTTTTCCGGATATTTTAGGTGATGGTACTGACGAAAATATTCTCGGCATAATTAAAATTATAACCATTTGTAATATAATTTATTTACCGTTGTTGATATTTGGCAATCTTATTGGCGGTAAAACGCCAATCGGTGTTTATATTTTGGATATTATTGGCATCATCCTTTCAGTAATTCTTTGGTGGACATCGACAAAGGAAAATGCCAAACTTGGTGTAGTGTTTATTCTGATTGGCGGTTACTTTATTTTTACACTGGTTTGCGCCCAGTTAGGGACGATTCGAAATCCAACAACAACCGGGTATCTGTTTCTTGTATTTTTAGCTGGTCTCGCTTACGGTTTACCCGGGATTATCATTTCCTGCATCATTTGCTCAGCCAGTATTCTCGGGCTCATCATTGCTGAACAATATCATTTTTTACCAAAACCGGATTTCTCAGTCTCTGCCACGCAATGGATTACATTTTCTGCCTGGTTTGTTTTGATGGGAAGTG
>CAZBRI010000176.1:0-6604 GCA_964494055.1 uncultured Anaerolinea sp. | reverse complement strand
TTGTAAAAAGCCGTAAATAGCTGTACCGAGGCGGTGCCGATTTCCACACCGCTTTCGGTCAAGGTACCTTCCAAATTCTTGACCTGGAAGGCGGATGCTTCACCTTTGACACTAAACGCCTGTCCTAACAGGCTGGCTGGAACGCCAAAGTTCTTTTCCACGTCGCCAAAAGTATAAGATCCACGGATATCTGCTGGGTTGGCCTGACCCGCGAATTCACCTTCTGTAAACGTTGCAGCGATTTTACTGCTTTCGGTTTTCCACCAGCCTAATTGAGAAGAGATCAGAATTCCGCCAAATAGAACAATGACAATTACAGCAGCTAAGGATTTGGATTTGATCGTCATTTTATACCTCGAGTGGAAAAAACAACAGTGTTTGCAACCGGGCAGATGGCTTCAGATGTACATTCCAGGCAGGAAATACATTGGTGATCGTGGACTGTGATTTTCGTGTCAACAGCTATGTTCATAGGGCACATGATTGAGCAGGCACCATCTGCTTTACAGGTTGTTACGCTGCGGCGAATTCCGAAAATGCGGAACAAATTGCTCAGACCCAGGACTGCACCATAAGGGCAGGCATATTTACACCAGGGACGTTCAACGAAAAGTGATAAGAAGAGTGTTATTCCCTGCACGATAACGCCGCCAATGGCCAATTCACTGCTCCAAAGGTTGAAAAGCGCATAATATGGATCGTAGCTTGCAAAGATCAGTGTCCCGGTTGTGGCAGTCATATAAATAACCCAGGCTAAAACGAGATAACGGGTATAACGCAAAACTTGATCGAGCTTTTCAGGTATGAAGTGATTGAATTGGCGTTTGAAGAATTTTTTACCAAGACCGCTGACCCATTCCTCTATGGTTCCAACCGGGCAAACCCATCCGCAAAATACAGGCCCAAAAAGGATTGCAAGGAAAAAACCGATAATCATTAATGCAAAGGAAGCTTCATGAATATGCTGAACAAAGGTGCCAGTCGTAGCATACTGGTATATGGTAACAACCCCGCCAAAAGGACACACGGCATGAAGTGAAGCGCTGGAAAGGAAAGAAATTCCTCCACCATTCAGAACAAGTGTGTGATTAATGGAGATAAAAGCGATCAATGCAAAAAAGAAAATCTGCACGACCTTTCGTATCCATATACTGCGCGGCCGAAATAAGCGTATGCGTTTGCCAAATATTGTGAACATCAATTTCTCCTGAGTAGATTGTTTTACAGCCATAGAGCAGGGCTATTAATAGTTATGATTGTAATTATTATTTGTACGAATGCCGCAAACAATGTGTGAAGATTGTGTAAAGAAAATGGTTTAGCCCACATTCCATTTTAAAAAAATGAATTCACAAAACATCAAATCAAGTTTTTCTTCTGGTTTATCCCCTGATTAATATAGAAGGAGATACAAATTTGATGAATATTAATCTTTTATTGGATAAAAGAATTTGAGCAGAAACAGTGATGTCGGTAAAAATTATCAATACGCCAATTTCTTTTCAGAAACAAATTGCCGGATTGAATTCCAAAAAAAAAAGTATCAATCAATAATGTAACTTTTATAGGACACAATCATCTAAATAATTATAACAAACATTAATTAGGAGCATTAAAATGGAAATGATCATAGACTTCCCGGGCGGTTCGCGTGTAGATGCCCATTTTGGTAATTTTACGGTTGCCACCGACCAGCCGCCGGCTGCCAGCGCCCCCACTCCCTTTGCTGTTTTCCTCTCGTCGATCGGCACGTGCGCCGGGATTTATGTGCTGGGCTTCTGTCAGCAGCGCGGCCTGCCTGTTGAAGGCATCCGCATCGTTCAAAGTATCCACAATAGTTACAATGGTATGGTAGATCAAATCGATCTGGAAATTCAGGTTCCATCAACTTTTCTTGAAAAATACCGTGATTCGCTTATCCGTTCAGCCGAATTATGCGCAGTTAAGAAACATCTCGAAAACCCGCCCAAATTTGGCATTTCAACAAAAGTTGTATAAAAGAAACTTTGTAAAATATTGTCAAATTGAATTATGAAATAATCCAACAAAAGACCTTCGGCGAGAAACCGGAGGTCTTTTTTCGATAAATATTCCTGTTATCAAGTACATTTCAACTGCACGTCCACTTTTTAATCATAGGCGTAGTTCGAGAATTTATCTGATCAATTGCCGCTTACTCTTGATCTTGAAATTGGAGAAAATCCCTGGGTTTAGTGTAATTTTTCAGGATGATCAACCAGTGTTCCATTCATATAAGCAGCCAGGGCTGTTTGAATTTCTTGAATATCGGTGATAATTGGTTGAATGTCATGTTCCTGTAAACTGACATGCGCACCCCGTCCCATCCCGCGTGAGATCAATGCCAGGCAGTCCTCAATGGGTGTCAGCATGGCGTTGTGATCATGCTTGTGCTGATGCTCACCATCTCTTGCGCTCTCCTCCCCAATATTGACTGCCATAGGGAAAGACCTGCTGATCGATTCGTGATTGATCACCTTGCCGTTTTCGACGATATAAATTTCATAGAATAATCCCCGGCCAAAGTGAGCCGAAATTGTTTGGTGATCATCACTGACAAATGCAATTTTCATTGGTTCTCCGTGTATCAGAATTGGACGTCTTGTGAATATATAAAATTGTACTTCGATTATCCCAAGCCATTACAGCATTTATCGAACATACTCAGTGCGTATCCTGCTTTCAGGGATACAATTAAATAATTGGAGTACTTAAAATGGATGCATTTATTGAACTGCCGCAAAATATTAACCTTTTCCTGCGTTTGGGTATCTGGGTTTCAGAGCGTGTCACCGGTCGAAAAATGCTGCCAGCCAGAATCTTAGCCTGGTACCCAAAAGCAGCCATTGGCTCAGGTTTATTGGAGTCTTTAGTTGCACATCATGACGGCAAATTGGATGAACGCATCTTGAAGCTGGTCCGTATGGCAGCTTCGTTTGCAGCAGCCTGCCCATTTTGCATCGATATGAATTCATATGAACATCAAGCTCTGAATATTAATGCCCTGGAAGTGCTGGCCTTAAAAGGGCAATTGAATCTCGCTGAGGTCACCTCGATCACCAGCCGGGAAAGGCTGGCGGTCGAATATGCCAGGCTGATTTCCCAAACACCGCTCAAGTTTCAACCGGATTTTATAGATCAGCTCAGGGCAGCATTTTCTGAACGCGAGATCGTGATCCTTGCCTCCACCGCTGCCCAGGTCAATTACTGGGCCAGGCTAATTCAGGCACTGGGTATCCCGCCTGCAGGGTTTTCGGAATAATGATCATGCCTGCCCCGTCATTTTTTTAAATTGACCTGTCAATGCCTTCCAGATCGGGCAGCGATCATATATTGCGCTGAAAATCAATATCCCGCCGATAATCAGGAATAACCAGCTTCCCTGCGTTACCCAGCCGATTACCGCAAGCGCCAGGCCTGACCCAAACCGGATATAGCGTTCAACACTGGACAATCCTGCTGCTTTTGGAACTTCCCCGCGTGCAAGCGATTCAAATAACGATTTAAGTTCATTGGCGGGCTTTGCACCGGCCATCCGTAATTTCTCATTCCCGCCGCTGAAAACGATCAGGGTTGGAATACTGTAGACTTTAAGCTGGCTAAGCAGCTCCTGGTTTTCATCTGCATTGACCTGCCATAGGTCAACCCGCCCTGAATATTCCTGGGTCAATTTTTCCAAAATAGGTTTGACCATCTTGCACGGCCCGCACCAGGGTGCCCAAAGATCAACTACCACTGGCAGCGGGTTTTGTTCAACATTCTTGTAAAATTCTTGCAGGGTCATGGAATTCATTTTTATTTCAGGACACGGATTTGAATGTATGTCCTTTCTCCTTGCTGAGAAATGATAGATATTGAGTGTATATTTTTTTGTGTATAAACTAATAGGTAAAAAAATAGACCTAACCTAGAATAAAATTCATACCAAAATCTTTTCCAAAATATTTGTCAGGTTCTAGCTTTTATAAAACTAGGCAATATTCCTTTTGCTGTATTTCGAATGAGACTTTCGGAAATAAACATTTTTTCTTGTCACTTATTTAGATGAAGAAGGTTTTGGAAAGATACATTCATGTATATTTTGAAAAACTGATCGATCTTATGTTTAATCAGTTCCTTTTTTATAATATCGGGACTAAACTTAAAAATTATTCAGTTGAAAAATATAGGAAGAAATTTTCCGAACTTAGATTCGACTAATATATAACCAATATCCTGAATATTGTTGCAGAATTCATAAAAACCGTACGCCGCAAGTACATTTTTGGGGTGCTATTTTGTTAGGTTTTTTAGCCATGTGTCGTTTTTTTTATGGCGGTACAAATCATTTTGTTATCCGTCATCAGGTGGGCGTCTGTGCGGATGCACGGTAGAATCAAATCGGGAATCATCGAACGACTCGCAGATGACGCGAAATTCTTCAATCGTTTTGAATTCACGGGGTAGTACACACCCAAGTTGTCCAAAGATTTGTTCAAAATAGGCAGCAGTAGAAGAACATTTTTGCAGGCTTTTGGATAGTTCAAACCAAATTGCGCTCGTAAAGCCTTTTTGCATAGTACCGATTTTCTCTGACTTTTTCCTTTAGCAAGATCTTCCTATTAGGACTTCTCTTTTTCATCATCCAGCACAAATCCAAAGGACGTATCAAGAACTGTGAATTTCTATTTAGGTACTCCCGTAATCGCTCGCTCCTGTCTTTCATCTCGAATTTCTGGTATCACTTCGCTCGATCTCCTGGAAAGTTTTTTACCAAGCAAACAAAATTCACACTATTTAGGAACTGCCCTGATATTTAGCTTCGTGTCTATTGTATGTCTTTTCCGCATTGACAAAAGTAAAGAGGGACGCGGCTTTGAGTCCCTCTTTACTTTTCATTTGAAGAATGTTTTAACTTTTAGAACTACCCACGGATCAAGTAAACCTTGAGAAAACTCTTTTTAAGAGCATCCGCATTGGCTGAAAGATCAGCCACGTTTCCATCCTCGGCTGTTTTGAGCAAAGTATCCAGGCTCAAACGAATTCCCTGCACATCGGTATCGTTGAGTTCGGCTTCCACCGCTTTCAGCAAGCGATCAGCTTCGGCGTAATGTTCAATGCTTGCTGCAGCATCCTTCTTAGCGCCGTCATCGATCAGTTTTTCCATTACATCATGAAAATCCACCAGGTTCATTGCAAGCAAAGAGAAACCATTGCGCTTGAACATTTCCTGGAAAATTGGACGTACCTGTTCCAATTGGACATGCGCCTGGGCCAGATCACCAGTGTTAACAAGCGGGGCAGACTCGTTGATTATCTTGTCCACAGTTGCCAAATCCGCGCTAAACTGGGTATCAGTGGATAAAGCATAGGGGCGATAGGTACCATATTTGCTGGAGAATTCTGCATATGTGGTTTGAAGTTGGCTGTAATACTTTATTGATTCGTCCCGATTCTTTAGACCGGTCTGGAACAAGGCCTGTTTATAATTACTATTCATGGCATTGTAGTTTTCCAGGAACTGTTTGCGTGTGATGTAGGTACTTGCCAGGCTGGCCGCGACAAACACCAAGATTAAAACTACGGGTAGTGCTATAGCACCTTTCCCGCTGAGTTTTACAGAGTTCTTGTTCGTGGATAGATTTAAGGCCAGGTAGATGGGGCAGAAGCTGAACAACGCTGTGGCAGAGATAATCACACCCAGTAAAACTAATACTAACTGTAAAGCGCCTGCCACCCAGAATATGCCAAAGGCAACCAGGACTGGCCCAATGATGGCGCGGATAAAACGGTCGAGCGTACCAATATTATTCTTCATGCTTTGTTTTCCTTTGATAAAGATTATAGTGAAGCAATCATATCTACTTTATTTGTACGTAGCATAAAGTATATGTGAAGATTTGATAAAGCTATCACTGATAAAAACTTGTAGAAGGATCTTGTTTGCTGGCAAAATCCAACCGGTTCGGCTTGATGTGGTCATCAACAGCTTGGATGCAATAAATAAATATCGGTTCAGGCTGAAAAAATTGTCCCCGTTCTCACCTGGTTGACGCAGTTCGCAGTCCCATGTATCAGGCAAAGCAGGAGAAATTCCAATTCAATCGTTTACGAACGAGACAATCAAATCAATTAATCGATTACCAAACTTTTTTAAAACAAATATTGGGTTGAAAATCGGGATGAGCTGCCGCGCTTCAATCTGGAACCCCGCTCGAATTAACTTTTGAGAGAGTGTTCTGGGTAGGTGGATATCAGCTGCTTGTTCTTCCCAGGCTGTTAAAATTTGATTCATTAAAGTGGTGTCGGTAGAATACCAGACAAAGGAATCCCAATCTGTATCCATTATCAACAAGCGTCCACCAGGGCGCAAAACCCGGTAGAGTTCAAACAATACTGCATTGACTTCCGGCACAAACTCCAAAACTTGTGTTTACATACCTATAATAAAAGAATTATCTGGATAAGGAAGGCTGTCAGCATCGCAATAACGGAGCTTCAAAATGGGTTGATGAGTGCTGCGAACATTGGCTGCATTTAGAAGGGCTGGACTGATATCTACAGATCGGAAGAGCACACGTCTGAACTCCAGTCACCTGAAGCTATC
>CAZBRI010000175.1:3593-6605 GCA_964494055.1 uncultured Anaerolinea sp. | reverse complement strand
CCGGTTTTTGACGCAAGAGGTAGTCTTTGGACCATGTCAGGGTATTTCCAAACAACACCGCTGCTTCATCATCCAGGTTGTGACCGGTTGCCAGCACATCATAGCCCAGCTGATGGGCAATCCGGTTCATCTCATGCCGTTTTGCCATTCCGCACACCGAACATGGTTTCCCATGTCCGCGGGCAGAAATTTCGAAAAGGACAGGTATATTGAACGAATAGGTCTTCTCGATATCCACTACATGCAGGGTTAACCCATTATCATCAGCGAATTTTTTTGCCAGTCTGTGCGATTCTTTTGAATAACCAAACCCGCCATCAATCCCGAGTCCGATATACAATCCATCTGCCGTATATCCAAGCTTATGCAGGATATCCCACAATGAAAGGGAATCCTTTCCGCCAGAAACAGCTACCAGGATTTTTTCATCCGGTCCAAACATCCAGTATTTCTTGATGAATCTTGCAGTCTGTGCTGGAATCCATTCCAGGTAATGTTCTTTGCAAAGCGCAAGATTGTGCTGCCGCATATTGACAACAGCTTTCCCGCCGCAAGTTTTACATTTCATCTGTTTCCGCCTGAAATTACAGCGATCAGTTTAATTACTTCACCATCTTTGAGGATTTCATCTTCCAGGATCATTTCACCATTCCGAGAAGCTATCACACCTTCCGGGAGAATGGCAGCTTTTCTCAATGTATCAAGAAGATTCATTCCTGCTTTAACTTCATACTCTTTTCCACGTAAAACAAGTTTAACTGTCATAAATCTCCTGTGAGAGGTCATTCTACCATGAGCAAAAATAGCTCAGTTTTTTTTGGCAATTTAAAATTAGGCGATTAGCATAATACAAAAATCAAAACCGAATAGAGTTTAATTTTGGCCATAAATGATTTTGAAGAATTCGATGTTATCATATGAAACTGAAAATAAAGATAGATTTTTATTTCCGCCCGAAAAGAAAATAACACAAATATATAAGTCAACCGGACTAAATTGGAATGAATAAAAAACAAAAATTCGGCAGATGGGGAGAAGATAATGCCGTGGAATATTTAATCAATAAAGGGTATGCGATTATTGATAGAAATTTCAGAACACC
Organism: uncultured Anaerolinea sp.; assembly: GCA_964494055.1. GTDB lineage: Bacteria > Chloroflexota > Anaerolineae > Anaerolineales > Villigracilaceae > UBA5195. The sequence goes on along the minus strand of CAZBRI010000175.1, from coordinate 5,503 downwards.
TTACGGTGAGATCGATATTATCGCTAAATTTGAAGGGGTAACCGTATTTGTAGAAGTAAAAACAAGAAGTTCGCGTGTTTTTGGATATCCTGAAGCTGCCTTGACCCGGCGCAAACTCAATCATATGCTCGCCTGTGCTGAATATTATGCAGCGGAGAAAGAGCTTGAAACATGGCAAAATGATGCCATCGCTGTTGAAGGGATACCTGGTGTTACACCCAGGATGGAACATTTTGAAAATGTTACCGGATAAAAGAAAAAAATCCCCAGTAATAGTCATTGTAGGTCCCACAGCAGTCGGAAAGACTGAATTATCCATTCAGCTGGCTAAAAAATTGAATGGTGAAATCATCTCAGCTGATTCCAAGCTTTTTTACAGGGGGATGGATATAGGAACAGCGAAACCTTCAAAAGATGAGATGCTGAATGTAAAACATCACCTGATCGATACGGCGAATCCGGATGAAACCTGGTCATTAGCACTATATCAACAAAAAGCCGTTGAAATAATCGAACAGTTACATTCCATCAACAAACTGCCCATTATTGTGGGAGGCACTGGTCAGTACATCCGGGCAGTGACAGAAGGCTGGACGCCTCCTGAAGTTCAAGCAGATCCGCGGCTTAGGATTGTTCTTGAAGAGCTCTCCAGGCAATATTCTGCAGTATGGCTGCACGACAAACTTCGAATACTTGACCCTGTTTCTGCCGGTAGAATTGATCTACGGAATATCCGGAGGACTATCAGGGCTTTAGAAGTGATTCTCAGCACCGGCAGACCATTTTCGGAACAACGCGGGATGATTGAATCACCATATAACATCCTTATGATTGGACTTTGCCGGCCAAGGATTGAGCTGTACAAACGGATTGATGATCGAATAGAAATAATGTTTGAACTGGGACTGCTGAATGAGGTAAGAAACCTTTTAGACTCTGGTTATTCTGCTGACCTGCCATGTATGTCGGCGATTGGATACCGGGAGTGCATCCAGGTACTCAATAATAGCTTGTCAATTGAGGATGCAAAAATTCAAATGCGCCGGCTGACACGTGTTTTCGTCCGGAGACAGGCAAATTGGTTCAAGGCAGACGACCAGAGAATTAATTGGTTTGAAATGCATCCGGACCCTTTACAAAGGATTGAGAAATTTATTACACAACAAATAATCAATTTTTCATAATAAATTATTTGTGAATTCTTTCTCATAATTGACATAATTTAAAAATAATCTATACTTAAAAACAATATAGAACACATGAATCACGGAGGAGATGCGTTATGGAAAAAAGTCCCTGGCTTTCACATTACGATGATGGTGTTCCCAAGAATATAGATTATCCCAAAGTACCGCTTCATTTTTTGTTGGAAGATGCCGCCCGAAAATATCCAGACCGGGACTGTACTATTTTCAAAGGGGCGGCCATCACCTATTCCAAAATGGATGAATTAACTGACAGGATGGCTGCTGCGCTGACATCATTGGGGGTGAAAAAAGGGGACAGAGTTGGGATATTTATGCCCAATACGCCTCAATTTATCATTGCCTATTTTTCAATTCTCAAAGCCGGCGGTGTAGTTGTTGCAACAAATCCTCTTTACACACCTGCAGAAATTGAATACCAGGTAAATGACGCTGGTGTTGAAGTTATGTTTGTGATGTCAAATTTTTACAAAACCATCAAAGCTGCCCAGCCAAAAACAAAAATCAAAACTTTGATCGTTTCGAACCTAAAAGAAAGTTTGCCGCCAATAATCAGTCTGTTATTCACATTAGCAAAAGAGAAAAAAGGCGGGTTTCGCATTGAAGGCGGCCTGAAAGACGGCGACCTTTGGATGAAGGATTTAATAAAACAGTATAAACCTTCAGAAAGGGTCAAACTGGATATTTCACCAGACGACACAGCTC
>CAZBRI010000175.1:0-3583 GCA_964494055.1 uncultured Anaerolinea sp. | reverse complement strand
TCTTCCGATCTCTCTTCCAATATTCAGGCGGAACAACTGGAATATCGAAAGCTGCAGTAGCCATGCACAGAAATGTTGTTGCAAACACGCTTCAGATCAAAAAATGGATGAGTACTTTGAAAGAAGGTGAAGAAATCGTGCTGATGGCTATTCCACTTTTCCATGTATACGGTATGGTTGCGGGAATGAATTTTGCCATCGCTGGCGGTTTTTCCATGATAATGATCCCGAATGCCCGCGATATTCCTGACGTGCTGGCAAATATCGATAAATATCATCCCACAATATTCCCTGGTGTCCCTACGCTATACAATGCCATCAACAACAATAAAGAAGTTGCAGCCGGCAAATATCACTTGAGGTCGATAAAAGCCTGCATTTCTGGATCTGCCCCGCTGCTGCGAGAAACCAAAGAAAAGTTTGAGGCATTGACCGGCGGAATTGTTTTTGAAGGATTCGGCCTTTCCGAAGCCCCGACTGCCACTCACTGTAACCCTCTATTAGGCCAAAACAAAACTGGTTCAATAGGCATGCCAATGTCTGACGTGGAAAGTAAGATCATCAGCCTTGATGACGGTGTTTCAGTCCTTTCAACGGGCGAGATTGGTGAATTGATCATCCGCGGTCCGCAGGTGATGAAGGGTTATCATAATATGCCGACCGAGACATCCAATACACTGCGGGATATGGGGGATGGCGGTGCACCCTGGTTGTTTACTGGCGATATCGCCAGGATGGATGAGGACGGTTATTTCTATATTGTTGACAGAAAGAAAGAATTGATCAAACCCGGCGGATACCAGGTTTGGCCGCGAGAAGTGGAAGAAGTCATTATCGCTCATCCAAAAGTGCTGGATGTGGGCGTGGCAGGTATTCCGGATCCATACCGTGGTGAAACCGTTAAAGCATGGATTGTGATCAAACCTGGTGAAACAATCACCGAAGATGAAATAAAGACATTTTGTAAAGAAAAACTCGCGAATTATAAAGTGCCAACCCATATTGAATTCCGGAATGAACTTCCGAAAACCACTGTTGGAAAAATACTCAGACGAGAGCTAGTCAGGCAGCATAAAGAAAAAGTTTGAAATTGCTAAAAAAAATCGAGACCCAAAGAGGTCTCGATTTTTTTTATTATGTATTTTGCGGTGTTCCACTCTTTTTAGGATTGGGTGGAGGAAATACTTTTTCGAATTCTTCGCGAGTGATCGTTTCTTTTTCTAGAAGCAGGTTAGCCACATCATCCAATTCTTTCCGGTAGGTCTTAAGAATTTCTTGAGCTGCTTTATAGGCATCATCCACCAGCCGGCGAACCTCTGCATCGATCTGCTGGGCAATTGCTTCAGAATAATCGCGCTGCTCTGAAATTTCACGGCCGAGGAAGATCAATTCTTCTTTTTGACCATAAACCATTGTTCCGAGCTTGTCGCTCATACCCAGTCTTGTGACCATGGTACGGGCAATGCGGGTTACCTGTTCAATATCGTTGGAAGCACCGGAAGTAATATCATCAAAGACCTCAGCTTCAGCTGCCCGGCCGCCAAGCGCGTAAGTTAGATTGGCCAGGAACTTCTTGCGGGACATTAACACCCTGTCTTCTTCCGGTCTGAACCATGTTACACCGCCAGCCTGACCCCGGCCGACAATCGTCACTTTTTGAACAGGGTCCGCTTCAGCGATCGCATTACCAACCACAGCATGACCTGCTTCATGGTAAGCAATAATTCGCTTTTCTTCTTCGCTGATGAGCCTTGACTTTCTCTCCGGGCCCATTACAACACGTTCGATTGCTTCTTCCATTTCAGACTGACCGATACTTTTCTTATTACGGCGTGCAGCCAGGATGGCAGCTTCGTTGACAAGGTTTTCCAGATCAGCACCGACGAAACCGGGGGTTCCGCGGGCGATGGATGAAAGATCAAGTTCGGGTTCGAGAGGCTTTCCCTTTGAATGGACTTTCAGAATGGCTTCCCGGCCGCGCATATCCGGCCGATCGAGGGTAACTCTCCGGTCAAAACGGCCTGGCCTCATTAATGCTGGATCAAGAATATCAGGCCTGTTCGTTGCAGCCATTACAATTACATTTGTATCCGTGTCAAAACCATCCATTTCAACCAGCATCTGATTGAGTGTCTGTTCCCGTTCATCATGAGAACCACCCAGGCCGGCACCACGCTGGCGGCCGACTGCATCAATTTCATCAACAAAGATAATACATGGTGAATGCCGTTTTGCCTGTTCAAACAAATCACGGACCCGGCTGGCACCAACACCCACAAACATTTCGACAAATTCTGAACCGGAAATTGAGAAGAAGGGCACGCCCGCTTCACCGGATACAGCCTTTGCAAGCAATGTCTTGCCTGTTCCGGGAGGACCAACCAGCAAAACACCTTTTGGAATACGTGCCCCGAGCTGGATAAATTTTTGAGGTTCACGTAAAAATTCCACAACTTCTTTGAGCTCTTCCTTTGATTCATCAGCACCTGCCACATCATCAAATGTGACAGTCGGGTGTTCACCGCTAAACATTCTGGCCCGGCTTTTTCCGAACGACATGGCCTGATTGTTGGAACCCTGAGCCTGCCGGAAAATCCACCAGAAAAGTCCAAACATTAGAATGAAAGGCAGTACATAGCCAACGATGCTCAAAATGGAAATCCAGGAGCTCGGCGGATCAATTTCCACTCTGATCTTTTCAGGAGTTAACTGATCTGGTTTTACACCTAATTGGATCAACTGTTCCACGAGAGAAACGCCGTCTTCTTTTTGAGCCGTTTTCTCAATGTCTCCAGCTGAACCGCCAGGGTAAATAATTCGGAGATGATTTTCTGAATCAGTAACGATCCGTTTAACCTTCCCCAATTGAATATCTGCAGCAACCTGGTTGATCGTCAGGGTATTATCTGCACTTGGCTGCTGCCGGATTTGAAAAAATACCATGGCAACAATTGCTATAAACAATAAAGCATATATGATAAGTGATTGGTTCCGAGAATTATTCACAAAAGACCTCCTCTACAGGTCAGTTTGATTATATACCATTCATTCCGCCACAAGTTTTTCTGGCGGATAACTTATATGATTTTCTAACACTATGGGTTAAAGAAATGGGAGAATTCAGCTTGAATTAATTATAGATCTATATTCAGGGTGACTGGACAATGATCAGATCCCAAAATGTCATCATGAATTTTTACTTCCTGAACTGACACCTTCGCTGATGATTTTCATGGCTATCTCCCCGTCGACAAACATCCCGTCCTGGTATATTCTTATGCCCTTGATATATATATCAATGTTTTCAAAATATGATTCAATTGCATCCCAGTAACCATTAACCGTTGCGGCATGTTTCTCCCATCTGTTTTCTCCGTATGACGGGACCCGCTTTTGCTTCATTATTTTCCCAAGAGAGCCCATATCGGCAATTGAATGAATGATGGGAACATAGATCAGCGTTCTCATAATGACAGGCTTTTGGCTTTGATGATCAACTCGGCAGCTTTATGATGCAATTCCGCGATGATGCGGCAACAATTGCAATCCTGCCGCTGATTACTGTACTGAGGACAATTCACCA
>CAZBRI010000174.1:0-6618 GCA_964494055.1 uncultured Anaerolinea sp. | reverse complement strand
GAGCAGCAGGTGGATGATAATCAGAGGGAGATGAAGAAGATGGTTTTAAAATAATGATAAATGCCCCGAAGTAGCCCCGGGGCATTTATTTTTGACAGGGTTATTTTGGGTTCGTAAATTATGGTGATGCTGGTGCGGCGGGTTCCATCCCCCCGGCCCCCTTCCTGGGGAAGGGGGAGAAATAAATTAATTATTGTGGATTTTTTGCGCGTACATCATGCGCAAAAAATCCACCGGCGGGGAGTGCAAGGCAGTGAAACGTTGGATCGGTATGGACGGGTTGACGGGGGTGATGAACCAGATAAGGTTCATTGGTTAAAAATAATTTATCGCTGGGCAGATGAAGAACTGGACTCCCTCCCGGGCCTCCCCCATTTTCAAAGACCGAAAATGGGGGAGGGGAATTTAAAGGTTATTTCATGGATGTGAAGTATTGGTCTTCGATGCTTTGCCAGGTTTCGTCCTGTAATTTCATATAGCTTGAGAGGATGGGGTGGACGCGTTTAATTTCTTCTGCGGCTTTTTGGGCAATGCGGCGGATGGAAAAGTGGGCATTGGCGGCGGTGCGGATCTGGCAAAAGGCATAGGCTTCACGCAGGTTGAAGGTTGCCAGGACACGGCGATTAAAACCATTTGGAACGATATATTGGGCAACTTGGGGGTTCCAGGCAGCCAGCTTCTGCCAAACGACAGCGGTCTCGTCCATCACCTGCCGGTATTCCCGGTCAAAACCAGCCTGAACAAAGGCTGACGGCACTGCGTAACCCAGGGCACAGGTGAGCTTCTGCGGGGTCTGCGTCATCATGCGGTGCCGTTTGAATTCGGCGTAGGCACCCTGATCCATGAGCAGATCAAATGTATAAGTGCAGTGTTCAAGCTCACGCAGGGGGGTATCAAACCGTCCAAGTTTTTGAAGAAGCACAGAAGCCGTGCCGGTTTCTGCGGGCAGGGAACGGAGATAGGTGAGCGCCTGCTGATAACTCATCCCGCCAAAGCGGTAAAGAGCCGAAGCTAGAATTCTTTCTTCACCACCCTGGTCAAAGTGAACCAACTCACAGCAGCTGGAAGTATCCGGTATGGCAGTCAGCCCGAGTGACATTTCTTCCAGTTCGCGGCTTGTTTCAACCAGGTAAGGGATCGGTTCTGCGTATTTCAGGAGGGTGGGGATTTCATTTTTCGCGGCGGCCTTGACGGTCTCACCAATCTCCCGGACTTCGGCCAGGGGGCTGGAAGTCCATTTCCGGATGGCATTTTCCAGAACACGCCCGTTGGCGGTTACGCCCACATTGGCAAGGGAGGCTGCGGGTAATAAAAAGCGGCAGACATCCACATACTGTGAACGTATCCGGCGGTCCCATGCATCATCGGTTTCAGATTCGCGCCTGGGGGAACGGGTTTCAACCAGCTTTTTGAGCGGGATGAGGGCTTTGGCATATGTTTGAAATAGGCGCTGACAGGCAGAAATAAATTCCGGACGCAGCGGGTGATCATCCAGTTCAGGGGGAATATAAAAATAATCTGCGTCCCATTTCTGATAGCGGGTGGATTTTTCAGTATAAGATGCCAGGCGGTTGGATTCGATGGCTTCCATGGCCAGGCGGGAGGCATTTTCGATGGCGAGGTGCAGGACAGCATGTTCGGCGACTGAAGCATGACCATACCCCAGCACCCATTTTTCATGGAATTGGGCAGATTTATCATCTGTCAATTCCGCAGCGATCTCGCGGAAAGATTCTGGAGCACGGGAAGTTTTGGCAAAGGCAACAGCAATCGTTTCCGGGCTGAGCTGCCGGGGCGAGAGCAGGTAGATATCACGTTTTGGAGCAGACATTGGAACTCCTGTTTTCCCGAAATTTCTTTTACAAAACAAGTGACCGGTTATTCACCCAGAACATCATCCAGCCAGCCGAGCAGACCTGTTTTTGGTTTTTCTGCGGTGACCCTGCCGGTCTGTCCGTTCACCAGTACCCGGTAATTTTCGCCTTCGAGAGGGTAGGTGGTTGACCAGACGGGGATCAAAACCATTTTAAAGGACAGGATGGATAAATTGGATGTGCTGTAATTAAGATCGTTGATATTCCCTTTATCACTACGGATTTTTGACCGAACCCTTTCGACAGCCTGTTTGCGGGCTTCGAGTGAAGCGTCCGACATCGTCAGATCATACACTTCTGCCGGCCAGCCGGACAGGTAACGGGGATCATACGCCGGTGCATTGGCGGTCTCAAATCCCGGCAAAAAATCAGCCTGCATATCAGCATAACGGCCTGTGGCCGGGATGATGATGTCATTATAACTGGCAGTTTCTTCACCGGAGACCGGCACAACCTTTTTATTCCGGTACACGGTCCCGGTCCATGGAATCAGGCCGAGCAGATCAAAGGTCCAGGCGGGCATATAATTACCCTTTGGTTTTTCAACCCTGGCATCCGGCTTGATGCGGTGTTTCTGAAACCAGCCGATCAAAATATCGACCACCTGGGCCTGGGTGAATGCCATTGGGACGATCGAATCCGGCTCAACCAGTTCACGGGTTAATTGGACAACGTGAGGGGAACCGCAATAAGCACAATTTCCTGAGATCTCCAGGGCGGGCAGGATAAACTCAGCCCCGCAGCCCTGGCAGTTGAAAACCTGTATTTTTACCGGCGTACGATGACCCTGGCCGGTTGCCATGGCCATGATGAAATCCTGCTCGAACTGCGGCGCAGAGGAACCCAAAACCTGGCTGCGCGAGCAGTGTTCACAGATCAGGGTCCTGCCGTCACCGTCAAAGACCATACGGGCACCGCATTTTGGACAGGTAAAACGGTCAGAATTTGACTGCTGAAGACCGGTCTGCTGGGCAGGCAGGGCATCCGGGTTGACAATATCGCCAGCCTTGATCTTTCCATCCAGGATAGCCAGGGCTTTACGGGCTTCCGGATGACCGGGGTCATTCGCAAGGGTATTTTCCAGGTATTTTCTTTTTTCGACCGGATCGACGGTGATCTGACTCATCCAGTAATTTGCTTCTGAACGGGTATCAAGGTCATCGGCCAGGTCCAGGGTCATTTCCAGGTAACGGCGGGCCAGAACCGGCTCACCAATCTTTATATTGAGTATGGCCTGCCGCAGCAGGTTGTCATCATGATCAGATCGCATGGGCTTCCCATTCTAAACAATAATAAACAAGGTACCGGTAAATTTTTGAAAGCGGATTACTTCTTTGCCCTGATGACCGCATCTGTCATGCGGGCCACACGCACCATTATTTCGACATCGTGAACACGGATAATATCTGCCCCGCGCACAATACCGACAGAAACCGCGGCGGCTGTGCCTTCCACACGCTGTTCAGGCGGCAGATTCAAGGTGAAACCGATGAATGATTTGCGGGAAGGTCCAAGGAGAACAGGAAAGCCCAGGGAGCGGATCTCTCCCAGCCGGTTGACAAGCTCGAGGTTTTGCTCGACCGTTTTCCCAAAGCCAATGCCGGGGTCGAGGATAATTTTTTCATCGGGGATGCCTGCCTGCCGGGCAATCTGTACAGAGCCAAGCAGTTCCTGCCGGATATCTTCAAGCAGGTTATCGTATTCCATACCAATATACCGGCCGCCCAGGTTGGATTGGATCTGAGCATTCGAGGGTTTGCTGCGGTTGTGCATCAGGATGACAGGCACATTGTGTTTCGCTGCAACATCTGCCAGCAGCGGGTCTGCCCGTAAACCCCAGACATCATTCAGGATGTGTGCCCCGGCAAGGAAGGCCTGTTCAGCCACGACTGCTTTATAGGTATCGATGGAAATAACTGCCTGGGGAAAGCGGTTGGTTAATGCCTCGATCAAAGGAATGACACGATGCAGCTCTTCATCCGCTGCGAGCAGCTGTGACCCGGGGCGGGTGGATTCACCGCCGACATCCAGGATATCCCCCCCGGCTTTCAGAAAGTTTTCTGCCTGCTGTAGAGCCTGTTCCAGGACCGTTTTTTCGCTGGCAGCCCTGGATGTTTCAGCATAGAGACCATCCCCGGAAAAACTGTCAGGCGTCATATTCAGAACGCCCATTACATAGGTTCTGGAACCCCAATCAAAAACGGCTGGACCGATCTGCAGTCCACCCATTTAAATAATCTGCTCCATTGATTTTAATAACCAGGCTTCGGCTTCTGCCAGGCGGGTAAAGATGCGGATGGCTGCGCCGCTGCCGACTGCACCGGCGGCGACATTCAAGATCGCCTGGCGGGCTTCTTCAGATGCAACCAGCACCGCCACCCGCAGATTACGGGTGGATGGGTCACTGTTTACTTCCACAGCTATTTTTATGGCCTTTTCCGGGATATCTGATACTTCACGCAGATCATACAGATTTCGGGTGAGACGGTCAGAATTCATCAGGTGTTCAATTGCAAACTCACGCCAATCTGCAATGGTCGCAGGACTGAGATCTGTAAAAGTGATGTTCATTCCGCCATCAGCCCGGCGCGAGACTGAATAGCCGATACCGGCTTTTGGAACCCAATTTAATGGTCTTAAGGCATCCATCTGAACCTCCGTTCGAATGACAACAGTATATCAAAATATTATGTCACTGCTCACGTGTTAATTTAGCTTGCCATTATTGCAGCTGTGAGCGAGTCAATTAATGGTTGGCGGCTGGCCTTTAGGGATATTTTAAAGGATTACAGGGGAGGATAAATTCTTTTTGGGATTATTCTGTATACGGGAGAACACCTTCGGTATTTTGATCTTGTAAAATGTCACTTATCGATCGGCCAAGGATGGGATGGACAAAAGCAGGGGCAAGATCCAGCATGGGGATGAGAACAAACGCCCGTTCATGCAGGCGTGGATGAGGGATGGTCAAAGTCTCCGTTTTCATGACAAGGTCATCATAAAATAGTATATCCATATCGATCAAACGGGGACCATTTCTGAAAACAGGTATCCGGCCAAGAGAACCTTCAAGGTCTTTGAGTTTTTTGAGTAAGTCCACAGTTGAGAGCTCTGTCTCAGCACTGATCACCATGTTCAAAAATGAAGGCTGTTCAGCAAAACCCCAGGGTTCTGTCTCATAAACACGAGAACGTGCCTTGACAAGGATACCTGGAGAAAGTGAGGCAATAGCGGTATCCAGGTTTTCCATTCGAACACCGAGATTTGTACCAAGCGCGATAAAAATTTTGTGAGTCAATTAATTACCATGGATAAAGAAAGAGGGGATCCGGTGATGCACCAGAATCTTACGGTTTGTTTGTGCCAAGCAGGCTGGCTGGTGTGAAAGCCCCTGGAAGGATCTTGTTGAGGGTGGTTTCTTCCAATAAATTTCCGTCGGCATCAGCGATTAATATGATCGTATCCAGACCAAATTCAGCCATCACCTGCCGGCAGCCGCCGCACGGGTAACCGCCATTGGATGTGGAAACAGCGATCACATCGAACTCACGTTCTCCCTGGGAAACTGCTGAGACGATCGCAGATCTTTCAGCGCAGATGGTTGAAGGATAAGCGGCGTTTTCAACATTGACACCGGTAAAAATCCGCCCGCTGCTCGTTCGAAGCGCTGCGCCTACCAGGTAATTCGAATAGGGGGCATACGCTCTCCTGCGGGCCTCAACAGCAAGATCTACCAATAATTTTGCTTCTTCACTGGTTACTATTGCCATAATGTTTTCTCTAATTTTCCTTCTTGCGTGGTTTTCGAACCAATTTCCGGATGGCACGGGCTGGCATACCCACAACCAGGGTATCTGGAGCAACATTCTTCGTCACGATCGCTCCTGCCCCGGTACGGGCGCCATCCCCAAGGGTTACAGGTGCAACCAGCATGGTATCCGAACCGATAAAAACATCCTCGCCAATTACTGTGGGGAATTTATTTTCACCGTCATAATTACAGGTAATGGTGCCTGCCCCGATATTCGTCCCTTCCCCGATCTGCGCGTTACCGATATAAGAAAAATGACCCATTTTGACACCGGGGCCAAGGGTGGAATCTTTGATCTCGCCAAAATTTCCCATGTGAACACCTTTAGAAAGGTAAGCGCCTTTCCGTAAGCGGGCAAAAGGACCGATATCCACATGGTCTTCAATGACTGCACTTTCGGTGACAGCCATCAATACTTTACTGAAATTACCGATCTGAGTGTCACGAATATAAGAGGACGGCCCGACCTGGCAGTTTTCACCAATCACCGTCTTACCAAAAAGATAAGTATTGGGCCAGATGACTGAGTCGCGTCCGATGGTAACTTTACTCTCAATGTAGGTGCTGGCCGGGTCAATGATCGTCACACCGGAAAGCATATGATCTTCATTGATGCGCCGGCGCATGGCTGCTTCTGCTTCTGCCAGGTGTACCCGGCTGTTTACCCCGATTGTTTCGATGAAGTCATCCATTAACAATGCCTGAACCGGCAGTCCGTCCTGAACCGCGAGTGCGATGGTATCTGTCAGGTAATATTCACCTTTTGGTGATAACTGGATACGGTGCAAGGCATCCCAGAGCCAGCCGGCGTTAAAGCAATAAGCCCCGACATTCAATTCACGGATCAGCAGCTTTTCAGGCTCGGCCTGGGCTTCTTCGATAATGGCTAGATCGGAAGAGCACACGTCTGAACTCCAGTCACCTGAAGCTATC
>CAZBRI010000173.1:0-6623 GCA_964494055.1 uncultured Anaerolinea sp. | reverse complement strand
GATAGCTTCAGGTGACTGGAGTTCAGACGTGTGCTCTTCCGATCTCGATTTTCCGCAAGTAATTTTAGCTGAAAAAAATCGAAATGCATTTCAAATATTCAGGCGGGATGTTACCAGAGTTTGTGAATATTTCACCAGGCAGGGTATCCGTTGTAACCCTGTAAAGTTATCTATTGATCTATGGGAAAAGTATGGTTACAGCGCAGCACCAGAAATTGATATAAGATTATTGGGAGAGGATTATCCATCTGATTTGAAAATTAATTATTAATCAATATAAAAAGCGGCAGTTTTATTTTTAAAATAGAAACTGCCGCTTTTAAATATGCTTGTTTTCCTAATGATTACCCCAAAGGCCAAAACCGCTGTTTCGGCGTTCTTCCCTTCGATTTTGCTGTTCATGAATTTCCATGATGTGTTTGCACTTTTCGGAAATTGCTGCTTCCAGCCAAATTTTTCCTTTTTGTGCAGTCCCTAAACTTCCTGCTCCGTAGGCACCATATATCGAATCATCATCCCAGGGAGGGTTAGCGACGAGAGCACCGCCTTCCATCCAATCCATATAATAGGAATCTGTTGTAATAAAATCGATATCATCGATGACCCGTTCCATATGAACCAGGTCAGGGCGGAGGTGGAGCATAAAAGAAGTTTCTAATTCACAAGCATGACCCATACCGCCAATTTTTGATTCCCTGTATTTTTCAAGAGACGCAATACTTTCCGGACCTGATAAGTAAAGAAAAGCTGTTGCGCAAAAAATACGCCGGTGCCGGTCACCCAGGTATTTAATTATATTCACTAAAAAAGATGAGTTTCCACCATGGCCGCTCATCAAATAAAACCGATCAAATCCACGCTGGGTGAGTGAGTGGATTATTTCAAACCAGAAATCTTCAAAAGCCCTTCCGCCAGCATTCATGGTGCCTGCAAATGAACTTCGATGCATACTGACACCATAAGGCATGACTGGCAGGCAAATTGCCTGTTCTGGCATTTTATTGGCTGTTCCCTGGGCTACTGCCTCAATACTGATCGTATCAACCGATAAAGGTAGATGTAAAGAATGTTGTTCTGTATGACCAATCGGAACGATAATCACTTTTTGCCTGTCAGAATAAGTAAACTCTAAAGATTTTGAAGATTTAACCGTTAAATGGATAATTCTGTCGCCGCTTCCAACGAGGACACTTTTTGGTGCAATGATATAAACTCTGCTGAATCCATCATCCCGTAAAGATTCCACAAGATTGGAAAGGTATTTTTCAAGCACTTTTTCAGGAATTTCGATTAAAGATCCAATCCAGCCGAATGGAAAATATGGCAGGAGACCAATTTCGGGTGGATTTCCTAAACTTTCACTAATTTTATTTTCTTCATAACCAGTTCCTAAAGGCAAAACCAGAGGGACATCCCGTTGTAATGCAGCCACTTCAGGCCATGTTAATTCATCAAAATTGAAAAAAAATGTCATAATATCTCCCGTAAAATTGCGTATAGCCAAATAATCTAATTCGGCAGCCATAATGATAGAATTAGTTTATATGAAAATAAGAAAAAATGGAACAACCAGGCATCAAGCTGCAATTTCTGAAGATTTTCTTAATAAATATACAAATCTTCTTTCGAATGCATTCATATCTGATCCATTGTACACACATTCAATCCCAAAAGAAGAATTTCGAATAAAAAAACTGGCAGGTTTATTTAAGAGTACATTAAATTATGGCTTATTATTTGGCAGGATCAATATTATTCCCGGAAAAGGTATTGCTGTCTGGTTATCACCCGGAGAACAGAAGATCACAATGGGACGGGCATTTCAAGCAGGAATGTTTAGAACACCGTTTATTGTTGGTTTCACTGAATTAATTAATATTGCTAATTACAGCACAATTTCAGAGAGGATGCATCATCGTCTTGCGCCTGACCCGCACTGGTATCTATTTCTTCTTGGGGTTGATCCATTGTGTCAAGGGTTGGGATATGGTGGTAAGTTGATAAAACCTATTTTAGAACTTGCGGATCAACAAAAAATTCCTTGTTACCTTGATACATGCAACCCGGCAGCCTTAAATTTTTATAAAATGCATGGTTTCGAGGTAAAAGATGAAGTGAAAACGCCAATATCAGGTTTTTATTACTGGGGGTTACGCAGGGAGGTTTGACCGTAATCAAATTATTATTCAAAATGGTCGTGAGTAAGAATGTATATAATAATAAAAGGATCCAGAATAATAATGGAATCTGGATCCTTTTGATTGTTAATTTGACCTTATTACATTCCGACTATTTCGAATTCGGTAACAATTTCTGCTTTTCCTCGTACAGTAGCCGCCACCGAGCAGTACTTTTCTTCTGATAGTTGGATCGCCTGGGCAACTGCCTTTTCGGTTAAATTATTACCGCTCAATTTATAATGAAGGTGTATTTTCCTGAAAGTCCATGGCGGGTCCTGATCTTGTTCACCGGTTGAAGTAATTTCAAGACTGGATAAGGACATCTTTTTTTTCGTAAGAATTTCCACTACATCAACAGCAGAGCAGGAAGCAACCGCAATTAATAACAAATCACTCGGTTTAATTCCAATCCCTTCATCCGGCGTGGAGAGTACAACAGAATGATTCGTAGAATCAATCCCGATAAACTTTTTTCCATCGATCCATTTCACAACAGCACTAGACATAAATTCAAATCCTTGATAAGCCTTGTTTAGATTTATTTAACAAATATTCAAAATCAACAATTGAAAGGCACACGGCCTTTTTAATTATCCTGCTCAGCTAAAACCTCCGCGAGAATTACAGCTGGATCCAGAATTGCTTGTAGAACCGGCGTTCGTACCGCCGATTGAAGCAAATGCTGATAATTTCTTCTGGATTTGGGTGTCATTACAATTAGGACAGACTTGGTCTTTTGCAGTATCAGAAAATCGAAGCACTAATTCAAAATTACTTCCACAGGCATTGCAATGATATTCATAGATAGGCATACTTGTCTCCAAATGAAGTATAAAAAAATTTCAAAAGTTTTATCAGAAATTATTATTCGGCGGATCAAATTAGTAAAAAACAATATCAATCATGATAATTTCTACAAATTGATATTTATTGTGATAAATTCAATGATACAAAATATCCAATTTAATAATCTCTACAGTTTGATGCAATTTTTATATTAAAGATACATTGAATTTGAATTGTTTAAAAAATTAATAAAATCCTGTCCACTGTATCTTTAAATCCCAATAAATATTTTTTACGAGGAAGCATGAAAAAACTTTGGCCGTTTTTATTTTATTTTTGGCAATATGCCGGAGTGGCATTTATGCTTCCATTTGTTATCCTTTTTTACCAAAAATCTGGATTCAGCGGTTTCCAGATTGGCATCCTGGCTGGAATTTCCCCACTAATCACTTTATTCAGCGCACCTGCCTGGACGTCCGCTGCTGATCTGACACGCAGGCATAAACTTATCTTGAATTTTACCCTTTTAACAGGATCTGTATTAATATTTTTTATCCCGCTTCTTAGCGGATTTTACAATATTCTTTTTTTGATGATCATATTAAACATTTTTATGGCCCCTGTATCATCGCTGGCTGATAATGCAACAATAACCATGCTCGGCGATGAAAAGAACCTTTATGGAAGATTGAGGCTGGGCGGGACGATAGGATTTGCAATAGCTGCCCCATTTGCTGGAATGCTTGTCCAAAAATTCGGGCTAATTTCAGCTTTTTGGGGGGCTGCCCTGATGTATTTTCTTGCATTTCTTATCAGCCGAAAATTTGTTTACAACAAACAGGTATTGAATATCAAATCGAATGGATCGTTTTTACACGATTTGTCAGCTTTGTTAAAAAATTCAAAATGGTTATTTTTTTTGATCGCCGCATTAGCAGGTGGATTTGCTATGTCTGCTGCAAACAACTATTTCCTGGCATTGATGAAAGATCTCGGTGCTTCAGAATCAGTAATGGGTTTAGCTTTATCTCTTGGGACATTGTGTGAAATACCTTTGTTATTTTTTGGGAATGTTATTTTGAAATATATCAAAGCTTACAATTTATTTTTGATAGCATTATTAATATCCGGCATACGATTGATCTTGTTTTCACTTGTTATCACAACAAATCAAGCATTGTTCGTACAATTTTTTAACGGGATGACATTTCCATTATTCTGGATGGCTGGTGTTGCTTTTATCGGCGAGCATGCCCCGGAAGGAATGAATGCAACTGCTCAGGGTATTTTCAGCGCGGCAGTATTCGGGATTGGAACCTCTTTTGGCGGATATATGGGAGGCTCATTGCTGGGTTCAATAGGGGCAAGGGGAATGTTTCAAGTATTTGGTTTATCCACAACTATCATAGTGGTGATAATTTTTCTATCTCAAAAATTAATGTCTCGAAACCAAAATATTCAGATGAGATAAAAAAAAATATAATTAACATCAACTTTTATTTAAAATCTACCTGGCTGTAGTATCCATCGACCACGGACCAACTGTTGTTACGACAATCGTGGTGGTTCCCGGCGGAGCCACTAATGTACCTGAGTAGGGAGCCGTAGTTTTAATTAATAGTGTGAGCGTTTTCTTGTTATATGCCCACATTGTGAAGGACCCCTCGGCAAGTGATGCATCGATTTTTAATTGGTCAGGTTGAGTGTCAAGTATTTCAATCACATCATCACCATCTCCCTCAATTAAAGCCGGGATATTTTCAACTCTAGCCAGTGCAAGCGGGATAATTTGGATTTCCCAATCACCAGAGGCTGTGATATGGAAATTTGTCGACTTTTGGTTAAGATTAAAATCCAAAGCAAGTGATCCAACATAAAAACCTGTTGTACTGACTAAAGTCCCTAATTTTTGGGAAGTTTTTGAGTAATTTGATAATTCAAAAGTTCCATCACCGTCATGGGTAACACTGACAACTGCAGGGCCGTCCCACTTTGAGAAATTTACATCATCACTGCCAGTTCCTGTCAGGGAAATTGGTTCTGGTATATCAGTTTCCTCCGGGGTCAATTCGTCTGTTAGGGTTAAATCCTGCGTAGGACTAGCTGTCGGGTGAGGATTTGTTGCTGATGGAATGACTGTCAATTGTGAGTTGGGAGTTTCTGTAAGATTCATTGAACCATCTGGATTACTTGTGAATTCCAATGGTAATTTATTCTTTATAGTTGGAGAAATGTCAATTTGTGCGAATGCAGTTTCAACGGCTGCCGTTTGAATAGCGCTAACATCGAGGGTTGATAAAAAAGGTGCTGGCGGGGTTATTGGAGAGACTTTTGATGCTGAGAATGATAATAATCCTAAGATAACAAGAATCGCAGAAACAAAAATGATGATTACTGAAGGTCCAACTATCCTGGAAAAAACAAAATTTTCTTTTGGTTTTTCAGGGGTTGGTGAAGAATGCTGCATTTCCCAGCCAATTAAAAAAATGATGGGTATGATTAAGATTAAAGATATGAGATCAAGCCCTAAATCTTGAGAAAAAACCAGCCGGATAACTAAATTCCCAGTCCAGAGCAGTAATGGAATTAGAAGTAATGAAAAAAAAAGTATGCGGCGTTTTGTCACTTGAATAACCTTATCTCTGATTAAGTAATTTGCAATAATATTAGTTAATGGTTGGAATTATTACCAGGATAACTGTATCAACATTTTCCACGCTGGAAATTTCCTTGCTACTATTAAAGGCATCGAGAATTTCCTGAATAAAATGCAGTCATATTCCTGAGCCTTGAATTTCTTTTTTGGTTGTATTTTGAGCATGGAAAAACCTGGTGTAAATATATGGAAGGTCATGCGTTGGAAAACCATTACCGGTATCTAATAATCGAATTCGGAATTTTTCCAGAGAAAAAAACTGTCACATCAATTTTACTGTATGGTTTTGAAAACTTGATGGCGTTTTTAATATATTTTGATTAACTTGAATTAATTGTTATTTTTTTTCGCTTATTATTTCTGGAATTATTTCTTTATTTTTAAATATTGCATTAATCACTATGGTTTTAACTCGGATTGATTGCTTGAAAGGCCTCATCCTATTATTCACCATGGTCACTTTGGATTGATGAAATTCGATTTTTTTTTAATTTCAATTCCCGCGTCAAATATTAAATCAAATTCCATCATTCGGTGATGATTTAGTTCCTGATTATCAATTCCAAGATATTCATTTTGTTTTATGGGGATAAAGTCCTCAAGTACATTGACCATCAAATTAGTAAGCCGGGTATTAAAAAAAGATAATTCCCCATACAAAATGGTAATTTTGTAACCATCCCGGCACAATTAATCCCTGATTCCAGCCGCTCATCGCCAATGCGGCGGAAATGATCGAAAAACCGCCAATTAGATATATGAATAAATCCGAAATTTTCGAAATAATTATTAAGCCTCACCTTTCGGGGTCAGTAAAACTAAGTGTGTAATTATATTCCTAACGCGCTGCCTGCCGTTTTTCTCTATGATTATTACACCTGGTTGAACAGTAAAAGTAAAGGCATCCTCTGTCTTCAAGCCCTTGAATTCAAGAAAATGATTTACTGCCATTTCGAGATCGGAAGAGCACACGTCTGAACTCCAGTCACCTGAAGCTATCT
>CAZBRI010000172.1:0-6635 GCA_964494055.1 uncultured Anaerolinea sp. | reverse complement strand
CGAGATAGCTTCAGGTGACTGGAGTTCAGACGTGTGCTCTTCCGATCTCCGTACACATTCTCCTGGATAGAACCGACCCACTCGCCGCCCCAATCGACCTCGGCACCATCCAGTTTACCGCTCCATGTTCTTCCGCCAACCCGGTCGCGGGCTTCCAAAACAATAACTGATACACCCTTCTTTTTTAATTCGTAGGCCGCTGTCAGACCTGCAGCACCGGCACCAACAATGATATAGTCTGCGTCTTGCATATAATCTCTCCCGTCGAGAATTTATTCATTCTTGATACTATACTGCCATTTGATTATTTTGAGCAAAACATATCGCACTAATTTTGGAGAATAAAATGACAAGACTTTCAGGAGAGGATGAAGGATTGATAGTTAGTGCAAACCATTAACATATAATGGACTGCTTCCGACAAGATCTAAAAATACCGGTACAACCTTCGGGTCAAAATATATTCCGCTTTGCTCTTGAATATAAGATTTAGCTTTTTCCCGGGGCCAGGCTGCGCGGTAAGGGCGGTCAGATCTTAATGCATCCCATACATCAACAATGGAAAAAATCCTGGCCATAAATGGTATTTCATTGCCTTTCAAACCGCGCGGGTAGCCGCTGCCATCCCATTTCTCATGGTGACAATAGGGGATATCAATGACAGGACGCAGGTACCCGATGGGTTCCAGGAATTTCTGCGCGTAATCAGGATGTTTGCGCATGATTTCCCATTCACTTTCGTTCAGCTGTCCCGGTTTGAGCAGGACGGCATCCGGCACACCGATTTTCCCGATATCATGCAGCAGCGCACCCCGGCGGACGTTTTCCAGTTCGGTGGTATCGATCCCCATCGCCTTCGCAAGTTCAACGGTCATTTGAACAACCCGGCGTGTGTGGCCTTCAGTTTCATGATCACGCAATTCCAGGGCATGCGCCCAGCCTTCAAGTGTGGTGTTATAGGCCTGGACCAAATCTGCAGCATACTGCTGCGATTGTTCGAACAGGGTGACCCTGTAAAGTGCGTTGGCTGCAATATTGGCGACAGAGGTACACAAGCCAATTTCAGATTCCGATATTTCAGTTCTTCTTCCCATCCAGATATAACCAATCAAGTGATCCTGGGCAATCAGCGGTACACCCATGCCCCCATGTATTTCACTTCCGGTCCATTCAGGGAAGGCCAGGTTTGGATCATATTTCATATCTCGGGCAATGTAAGGCTGACCAGTCCTGGCAATAATGGCATTGATCCCGGTACCAGCCTTCTGATGAGTTCCAATCAGGGCTTCCCATGTTCCAACTGCTGCCTTTGTTACTGCATCGCCTGTTTCTTTTTCAATCATCTCGATTGAAACTGTATCACAATTTAATAGGTTCACCAGCTGCAGCACGATTACAGCCAGCATCTCTGCGCCTGTCGAAGTTTTTCGGAGTTCATTACTCAAACTGGCGATGGCTTGCAGTTCATGTTCGCGTTTTTTGCGCGTACTGATATCGATAACCATATTGACGATGAAGTGTTCGCCATTCAATTCGATCGGTGCGGCGGACATCAGGACATCCTGGATTTCACCTGTCTTTGTCCGGAGCTTTGCTTCATAGTCACGCACGATCTCATGTTCCCTGAGTGATTTTTCCATCCGATTTAATTCATCCGGGTCAACCCATTGTTGAAGATCGTAAACAGAATAACCAATCACGTCTTCACGCCTGTAACCGGACATATTCTGAAATGCCTCATTGACATCGATAAACTTATTATCTTGAACCCGTATGATCAGGATTGGAATTGGACTCGCGTGAAAGATGGTGTAGAAACGTTCCTCGCTCTCAAATAAGGCCGCCTCAGCTTTTTGTCTTTCAGAGATATCCTGGACTGTTCCAACCATGCGTATAGCTTGACCATTATGATCAAAATATGTAACGAAATTTTGATTTATATATTTAATCCTGCCGTCCGGCATTAACAGACGGTGATCAATCTCACAGGATATGTCGGTTTTTAGCGAACTTGAAAAAGTTAATTGAACCGCGGCTAAATCACCTGGGTGAATCGCTTGTTGAAACAGTTCAATGGATGGATCCAATTTTTGAGGATCAATCTCATAAATAGTATAGATCTCATCTGAACAAACCAGCTGTTTTTCAACAAGGTTCAATTCCCAGTTACCAATGAGCGCGATCCGCTGCGCTTCTTTCAATCGTTCTGAGCTTTCCTGTAACAAGTCTTCTGCATGTTTTTTCTCAGTGATGTCAATCCCGACACCGATCTTTTGTTTCAGCGATCCATCCTTGTTTCGCAAAAAAGGTCTTTCAAAGAGGTGAATATTTATCCACCGTTTCTCATTTTGCTGAATGCGGCACTCTATATCTAAAACTTCCTGGTCAGAAGCGGATGCAATTCTGCTCTGGAAGGCTGTCATGGCTGGCAGATCATCCGGATGCGTCAGGCATGTGAAGAGATCGGCATTCATTTCCTGCACCCGTGATTCAGAGATTCCAAGTACTTTAATCAGACCATCATTGACAAATATGTTCTTTTTCGTTTCGATGTCGTAAACATAAACCAGTGCCGGGGCAGTTTCAACTAAAGCCGTTGTAAATTTATTCTGTTCGAATATCGCTTTTTCAGCTTTTTTGCGTGCATCAATATCCCGGACAATCGCCTGGAGAAAAAATTCTCCGCCTAAAAATACCCGATTGAGGCTGACTTCGGTGTAAAAAGTAGTCCCATCAACTCTTGAATGCAGCCACTCAAAAAACTGCGGCTTGCCTGAGAGTGCTTCTTGAATTTTAATTTCAGCAGATTGGACAGATGTGCTGCCATCCGGTTGATATTCGGGGGATAACTCAACGGGTGAATGATTGATGATTTGATCTCTTGTACATTTAAAGATTTTTAGGGTGGTTTCGTTGCAGTCAAGAAAAGTACCGGCGTTCATAATAATGATCCCATCATTAGCCGTGTCAAACAGTGTCTTAAACTTTTCTTCGCTTTCTTTAAGCTGCGCCAGGGACTTTTTTCGCCCGATGGCTGTTGTCAATTGCAGGGTGATGCTGTGAATACGCTGCAGGTCAGTTTCGGTTGTGATATCAGATCGAACAATTTCCAGCATGCCGAACACTTCTGCTCCCGAGATGAGCGGAAGCAGAATCATGGATTTGATCTGTAATAAATTGTAAACAGTATCTGCCAGCCGTTTAAGGATGGTATTGTCTGTAAATTCCGCCATGGCTGTTTTTATGATATTTTCGTCATTTATGGCAATCGGTACGCCGGATCTGATAACCTGCGCAAACTGGCTGCTGCCTTTCATCGGGATTTTTAACGGGAGGGATAAAATACTTCCGCCGGTTAGATCTTCGATCTTTTTCGCCAGCCCGGACGGAAATTCGATATGCTGAAAGCTCATGAACTCGCCGTCCGGATTGGGAAATGCAGTGATTGACCCGATGCAATTAAAATTACGAAATAGTTCACCAGATATCAACTCGATGATATTTTGAATCTCATCACCCCGGTTTACTGCAATATTGACTTTGTGTATCAAAGCCATGTCATCTGCGCGCTGGGAAATTTCTGCAGTCCGTAATTGAATTCTCTCTTCAAGCACCTGGTTTTGATATTTCAATTGCAGGTTTAAAAAGCGTGTTTCCAATAAATTCATTATTCTCAGGGACACTTCGGTGATATCCAGAGGCTTGGTAAGAAAATCTTTTGCACCTTTTGCTAAAGCCTGTCGCCTGACTTCCGGGGAGATATCAGCGGTCAGAACGAGAGTTGGGAGAAAATCATCAGGCTTAATATGCCCTCGCAGTAATTCCATCACCTGGAATCCATTCAGGTGTGGCATATGCAGGTCAAGCAGGATTAGATCCGGCTGGTAATTAATAAAATGATCCACTGACTTCCTGGAATCTGTTGTGCTGATAAAATCTGTGTAGCCGAATGATTCCAGCTGACTCTCGAGCAAAACAATATTTGCTTCCTGATCATCGATAATCAAAAATCGGGCATTCTTCAGCGATGAGTTCAGCATTGTAAATTCTCCAATAAATAATTATCGTTAAAGCCGGGTTGTCCAGCTGAAATTACCCCCGGGCTTTGAAAGGTCAAAATATATTTAATTTTAAAAATATGGGAAATACAGTTTGTGACTTGAAAGGGGAAAAAATCCTGCAGGTTCCAACAGATTAGTTTCTGAAATAATTTTTTCAAGAAATAATAGTAAGCAGCCAAAAATAATCCCCTTTCTTCGGGTACATGCCGAATCATTAACAGCTCTTACAGACAATTTTGAGGATTGACTATTAAATCTACATTAGATAATTTTTTCAATTTATCCATACCAATAAAAAATCAAAATTTACAAATAAAAGTAAAACCAATTAATAAATGTATTCGATCATTATGCCCCAACTTAGTAAACATTTCAATAAGGAAACCAAATTGGAGAATCCTGTTTTTACAAACGGTAAAAAAAAAATTCTTGCAGGCTGATTTATTTTGGCAGGAATTCTGCACTGTTTACCTGAAATTATTTTATATCAATAGGATAATCACTATTATTCAAAATTTGTATCTGATCTGCCTATTAATTTATGCGAGGATTTTTCTGCATACATCATTTCATCAGCTCTTGTAAAACAATTCAATAGATTATCTTTATTGGCAGTTGCCGCTCCGATAGATAATTGAACCGGCAGTTTTGTGTGTTCGCGGTTATGTTCTGAAAGCTGTTCTCTTATTCTTGCTATTATTTGTTCAAGCGCAGCACCATCTGTTTCAGGCAGCAGAACAGCAAATTCATCTCCGCCGATCCTGGCCAGCACTTCTCCGCTGCGGAAAACTGATTTCAGCACACTTGCTGATTGCCGTAACAATTCATCACCCATGGCGTGTCCCTGTGTATCATTGACCATTTTTAATCCATCCAGGTCGGCAATGATGATACTGATAGGATACTCTCTGCCGCGTTCAAACCTCGCCATTTCTTCTTCAAAGAAATTTCGATTATAGATGCCGGTCATTACGTCATAACTGTTCTGGTAGCGAAGCTGTTCTTCCAGCTGTTTCCTATCGGTAATGTCCTGTGCAATTCCGGTTAAATAATTAGGATTACCGGCTTCATCCGTAATCTTTTCACCTGTTTTTGCCCAGATATTTCGTATTTCACCGTCTGGCAGGATAATTCTATATTCAAAAGGGGCAGATGCAATATTTGCAGCATTTTCAGGTAAAACAATATACAGGTCATCCGGGTGAATCACTTTTGTGATCACATCTCCCAGGCGTCCGGTATATGAATTTTTGTCAATGCCAAATATGCGGAACATTTCATCTGACCAGGTGACTTCACTTTTTAGGATATTCCATTTCCAGCTGCCAATGTGAGCGATGGATTGGGCGGTTTTAAGATCCAGTTCAGATACGATCAGGGCTTCGTCGGCTTGTTTGCGCTCGGTGATATCAAAGCAATTTCCAATGAAACCTATAAATTCATTATTGCTATTGTAGTTCGGAGTTCCAAAATCCTGTATCCAGCGATATTCGCCGCTGAAATGCCGAAGCCTGTAAACCATCTCAAAAGCTTCGCGTTTGTCAAATGCATTATTAAATACAACATTCATTTGTTCAATATCGTCAGGGTTTACGCCCTCCATCCATCCAAATCCCAGCTCCTGTTCAAGTGTACGGCCGGTAAATTTCAGCCAGGGAATATTGAAATAATGGCATTGTTTGTCTGTCCCCGCTGACCAGATCATGGCTTTGCCTGAATCTGCAAGTTTTTGATACTGGACTTCTTGTTCCCGGAGGGCGTTCTCCACCATTTTACGCTGCGCAATCTCAATTTGAGCTAGTTCCAGGTTTTGACGCAAATTTTTGGATAATAGTTCCACGCCGACAGCACCAATCAACACGATGATGATAGCGCCGATAAGGTAAAAAATAGTTGAGGATTGCCCTATGTATGGCTTTGGTTCAAACCAGCCCAGCAGCTCTCCAAGGGCCAGCCAGATTAGGGCAGAAATTTCCAGTGTTATATAAACCCAGACGATTTTTTTGTTTACTGTTAAGGCAGCAAAGAAAAGAATAATTGGAAAAGCGACAATTGAAAGATCTCGGATACCCTGACCTATCGTTGCGAAAATGGTCAAAGTAAATATCATGAACACCAGAACGATTGTTACGCTTTTACTGGTTTGACCACGCTTAATCAGGAAAAAGGGGGGAATTAACATCAAAATACTGCCTGCAGTGATAGATAACAGCAGCCAATCGCGGTAATAAACTGCAGAAAAAACGACAAAAAAGTAAGTTCCCCATGTGCAATAAATTAACCGGATCAAAACATTGCCGATTTGATCGATCTCTATATTTTTAGTATCGTTTTTTGCTGCCGATTTGTCAAGAACTTTGCTTCGCTTCATTAATAAATAATACCAATAATAAAAAAATTATAAAAAGATGTAAATTTCTAAAGTTGATGTTTGATTTTACTTCATTAATTCAAAGCTTACATTAAATCCAGATTTGACTTGAAAAAGGATCTAATCAAAGGATTCCTGGAAAAACATTTCAAGGAAGTGAGATCGGAAGAGCACACGTCTGAACTCCAGTCACCTGAAGCTAT
>CAZBRI010000171.1:0-6681 GCA_964494055.1 uncultured Anaerolinea sp. | reverse complement strand
TTATTCGTGGTGGAAAGATTCAAAGTATTGTGTGATGATAAAAACATCCTGAGCACAGACATCCTAAATACCCGCCGTAACTTTACCGGTCATGGTGTGGGTGTCATCGAAGCCCCGCGCGGAACATTGATCCATGATTACACAACCGATGAACACGGCAAGCTTCTCAAGGTGAACCTGATCGTCTCCACCGGTCACAACAACTGGGCCATGAGCAATTCCGTCGACAGCGTGGCCAAGACCTATGTCCACGGTCCGGATGTGACCGAAGGCATGCTCAACCGGGTCGAGGCTGCCATCCGCGCCTACGATCCCTGCCTGTCCTGCTCCACGCACGCCGTCGGGCAGATGCCGATCCAGATGGAGATCATCGATTCAGCTGGTGACCTGGTTAAAACCATCACCCGAGACTAGGTGAATCGGCCTTATGAATAACCGTGTTTCGTGATTAATGACTCAATCAACGCTAAATATCATGATGAAACACAGGAATTCGTTCTATAATATATTATCAATTTTCTAACATCATAAAACCGCCCGGAATGGGCTAAAAATCTTTGGCTACGAAAGGATAAACAAACATGGCAATCGTCCGCAAACTTCTTAACGAAAAAACAGATACCAGAATCTACACCGTCCCATCCACCGGCACCGTCCTGGATGCCTTGAAAGTCATGTCAGAAGGCAACACCGGCGCTGTTTTGGTCGCTGAAGGTGAAAAGATCATTGGTATTTTTACCGAACGGGATTACTCCCGGCAGGGTGAGATAAAGGGCCGCCTCGCAAGCGAAACCATGATCCTGGATGTGATGACACACGAGATGATCATGGTCAAACCTGAGACATCCGTCCGCCAGTGCGCCGACCTGATGGGCCGCTACCTCGTCCGTCACCTGCCAGTCCTTGAAAATGATCAGATCATCGGGATCGTATCCCTGCGCCGCCTGGCCGAAGCCCTTGTCGAAGAGCAAAAGGGAACCATCACCGAACTTGAAAACTACATCATGGGCACAGGTTACGGCCGCTAACTGCCGTCTGAGTTAATGACACGTACATTGTTGATCGGGTACGGTAACCCGGACAGGCAGGATGACGGTGTTGCCTGGCATATTCTGCAGGCTTACTGCAAAAAACTGGGTCTGAGTGTACCTGGAAGCTACGAGGATGAATTCCCGCAAAGTGAAGCGCTGGATTTCGCCTTTTACCTGCAATTGACCCCTGAGATGGCAGAAGAGATCTGTCAGTATGAACAGGTTTGCTTTGTCGATGCGCATACCGGTTTCATCTCAGAGGAAGTACGCCTGATCGATGTAGAAAGTGAATTTCAGCATTCTCCATTTACCCATCACCTGACAGCACAGTCATTGTTATCCATGTGCGAGACGATATATCATAAGAAACCGCGGGCTGGATTATTATCCGTCCGCGGTTATTATTTTGGCTTCAACCGGGACCTCTCACCGGACAGTGCGGCTCTCGTTCCCGAAGCAGTAAAACTGCTGGATGAGTGGATCGGGGGGAATTAGCCTCCCGCGCTAAACTGCAGCATTTGCTCAAATTATTTGAATCCTTTTTATTCTTGAGAACATGAATACTGACCAATCATCTTTTTGGCAAAATCCAGTTTATTCTCTTCTTATTAATTTCCTGCAGCCTGCAATTCTTTAAAAGTTTAAATACCTGGATCCCATCACAATGAAAAAACTCCCTCTCAATCTTTTACTATTCACATCCATGTTCATTCTCAGTCTGAGTTCGACTGCGATTCACCAGCTTTCAACCCTTGGCAGCGTCAGCGATACTGCGCTCACCCCAATCCTTCATGGACAGCTTTTACCCCTTTTTGAATCAGCAGCTTTCTGGGCAGCATACCCTGCCTTACCCGCTTTTTCGCAGTTATTTTTGTCTTCCGCATTGATTGTGATGTTACTCCTGTTGGGGTTGACCGGTTATTACCTGCTGATCCTCAAAAAAACAGATCCTGCCATTGCTGGTTTGGCTTTCTTGTTACTGGGAGCGATTCCGGCCCTGATCAGCCTGACGGCACTACGCGGCAATCAGCTGCCTGAAATCGCCGGCCCATGGCTGGCCTTTATGCTGACCGGCATACTTTATTCGTCAACAGCCAGCACAATTTACAGCCTGGCAGTCCTGGTAAAAGTACAACCTCCTTCAAGAATTAAGTAATTATTATCAGGGGGCCAATCGCAGCGCTGTTTGTGGACAATTATTTTCGCTGAGTATCCTGAGAAAAAATACCGGGGATTAATTCCTTGCCCTTTTATCATCGAACAAATATAATGGACCCATTCTGCTGGCCTGAGAAATGATTAGTGTCAGGCTGTCGTAGTATTTTTGCATCTTTATTTTTTCAGCAACGATTTTTCGCCAAAATTTCATTAAATCGATAAATAAAGGATGGAACATATGCAAAACAGGGTCACGATACATGGAGTTGACGTAAAATTCCCGCCAGTCTGCCTGGTCTGCCTGGCACCTTCTCAGAAACAGTACAAGATCGACCGCACTTTCAGCTACGGCAAGAGTTCCATGACGGTCACCATTCCCATACCCCTGTGTGAAGCACATCACACCCTGGCAGTATCGAAAAGCAGTGCAGAAAAAATCGTCGGGCAAATCGGACTTGGGCTCGGATTAGTGAGTGGAATTGGGGTGGCTTATGCGCTGTGGAATATGTGGTCGAAAAATCCCAACAACAGTCAGATCACATTGATCTTCCTGGCAGCCTTTTTTGGGATCTCCGCTCTGATTATCTTATGGTCGATCTTCTCCTTCTGGATTGCCCCGATGTTTGGCAGCAAGGAAGCAAAAGAAGTCCGCAATATCATGAAGATACGGCACTTCTGGCCCGCTAAGTATGATGTTCAGCTCGAGTTCACCGATCCCAACACCGCCCAGCTCGTAGCAGCTGCCAATTCCGAAAATCTGCTCAAGATCGAGTGACCTACAGACATTGTGTGAAAATAGTTATATTAAAGTTATATTTTAATCAAGCTTGACCGATATGAATTACATGCATTTCCGCCGTGGTAATGATTGAGATTACTCATCATTCATTACCACGATGATTTTTTCCATACCCCGATACAGGACAAATCAATGACAACACCGCTCACCTCATCCGCCCAAAAAGTGCAGGATGCACTGACAGCACTCGGCTATCCCTGTACAGTAGTCGAATCTGAAGCACACACACGCACAGCCCAACAGGCAGCTGATGCCGTGGGCTGCAGCCTCGGGCAGATCGCCAAATCCCTGATCTTCAAGGCAAAAGAAAGCGGGAAGGCTGTGCTGGTCCTTACCAGCGGTGTGAACCGGGTGGACGAAGCCCGTATCAGCGGAGAGCTTGGTGAACCGATAGGGAGGGCGGATCCGGACTTTGTTCGGGCAGTCACAGGTTTTGCCATCGGCGGCGTGCCTCCCATCGCGCATACCGAACCCATGATCACACTGCTGGATGAAGACCTGATGCAGTACAAAACCATATGGGCCGCCGCCGGCACCCCCTTCGCCGTCTTCGAGCTGACTCCTGCCGACCTGCAGAAAATGACAGGCGGGAAGGTGATGGGGGTTAAACAATCATAACAAGCTTCACACCAAATACATGACAAAAAAGTGAATCGTTAGTGAAATTTTTCATGATATATTGATAAAGAACAGCACAGCCAATTGATAATTCACCTGGCTGCTGACTTAACTAAATGAGCTGAGGTTCGCTATGGATGTCATAAAAATTCTTGAATACGCGCTCGAACGCGAAATTGAAGGCAAAAAGTTTTTCATGGATAACGCCGACCGGCTGCAAAATGCCGCGGCCCGCGGGGCTTTCCTGGCTATCGCCGGGGAAGAGCAGAAACATATCGATTATATTAAGGCACAGCTCTCCGCCCAAAAAACCGGAGCCTCTGCACAGCCGATTGACATGCCCGCCCCCGGCATCCTGGATCGGAGGGCTGACAGCGAAGCCATCGATCAAAAAGTGGCAGAATCCATGGTGGCTGATCTGCCTGTTTTACGCATGGCGTACCTCATCGAACGGGACTTTGCAGAATTTTATACCATGGCCTCTGAAAAATCTGGGGGTGATGCACACAAGGTACTTGAAATGCTCGCACACTGGGAATCAGGTCACGAACGGCTTTTCAAACACCTGCACGATAAAGCATTTGAAGCTTATTCAGGCATGCCCTGGGGCGGTTAAAATTTCGCAATTCAATTGTGTAGAAAATGATTATGTTTTATCTATCATCACAGCGTGCGAGAACACGCTGTGATTTTTCAATAATATTACGATATACGGAAAGGAGAAGGTAATTCTTTAATCCGGTCTTCGGAAGGTACGCTTCTTTGGTAAAATACAACCCATGCGAAAACTGACCATCCTTGCAATTATTTTGAGTATTTTGCTCAGCGCCTGTACCCGTTCGACCAATGCACGCCTGGGGGGAACACTTGTTCCGATCATCCCTGTATACGACCCAAATCAACCGACAAGCACACCGCAGCCGGTTGTTCTGCCGCCAACACGCGTACCGGGTGCCCCGATCAGCAGTCCGACCCCTGATGGAAATGTTTCCGCATTCCCTACTTTCACCCCCATTGCGCAGGTAGAAACACAGCCAGCCGCCAACCCCGGCATGCAGTCTTACACCGTAGCTGATGGAGATTACCCTGCTTCAATCGCAGGCCAGTTCGGCATCACGGTTGATGAGCTGCTGGCAGCAAACAACCTTTCAGCGGATACCGTCATTTACCCTGGAGACACACTCCAGGTACCGGTAACTAATCAAAACCAGTTACAGGCAGTCTCAGCTGCCGGAACATTTAACAGTTCAGAATATTTTAAGATCCTGCCAGATTCAGAACTCGTATACGGTCCTGCAAGTGCCAGCCTGGATATTAATGCCTTTGTCCAGCAAAAAGGCGGTTTTCTCTCAGTATTCACCCAGGACGTAAACGGAAAAACGCTGACAGGCGCAGAAGTGGTATCACTGGTTGCTCATAATTATTCCATCAATCCACGGGTACTGCTGGCACTCCTTGAATACCAGGCAGGCTGGCTGACCAATCCAACCCCGGCCAGTGCTTACAACCCGATCGGGTTTGTGGATGATTTTCACCAGGGTCTTTACAGGCAGCTCACCTGGTCCGCCAGCCAGCTCAACACCGGGTTTTACGCCTGGCGGGAACACAGGGTCCAGAATTGGGACCTGTACGACGGCAGCCAGATCATGCCTCAGCCGGGAATCAACGCCGGTACAGCGGGTGTGCAGCAGCTGTTTGCCAGGCTTGATGGGCATGATTCATGGATCGTCGATACCGGTCCGAATGGTTTTTTTGCTACATTTACTTCCCTGTTTGGTTATCCATTTGACTTCGCGATTGAACCAATCGTGCCAGCCGATATTTCTCAGCCGGTATTGAGCCTGCCATTCGGCCCGGGAGAATCCTGGCAATTTACAGGCGGTCCGCACGCCGGCTGGGATGTAGGGACAGCCTGGGCAGCCCTCGACTTCGCACCGCCCGGTGAACCGGTTGGCTGCGGCGCTGTCGATTACTGGAATACAGCCGTCGCTCCGGGGTTGATCGTTCGCGCTGATAATGGGGCTGTGATCGAAGACCTGGATGGCGACGGTTTGGAGCAGACAGGCTGGACCATTCTTTACATGCATATGGAAGCCCGCGACCGTGTTCAATCCGGGACTTACGTGAATACCGGTGATCACATCGGGCACCCATCCTGCGATGGCGGCCTGGCAGATGCAGATCACATTCACATTGCCCGCCGCTATAACGGCGTATGGATCCCGGCAGCTGACCCGGGTGCCCCATTTGTGATGGACGGTTATGTCACCTCCGGAACCGGTACAGAATACGACGGAAAGCTGACGAATGGGTCAATTGTTGTCGAAGCCTGGGATGGTTCCAATACTCTCAACCAGATTAAAAAATAACAAAACATCCTTCCAGGCTGCCGAATACAACAGATGAACAGGATGCCATGGTGAATTTCTAGCGGCAAAAACAGGTAATTTATGGGTCCTGGTACTCTGGACCCATCAGGCAGCCGGGGTTAGGAAAGATTTAACAAGGTATAATCAAAATAATTACCAAATGACGAAATATTACTTGCGTATTCTTAATTTAATTGTGATGTTTTCACTGCTCACCTCCTGCACCGGCCTCTCCGCCGAGCTGTGGGGCGTTATTCCAACCCCCACCATGGATCCGTACGCAGTGATATTAACGCAGTTGAATATTCCCCCAACCTTTACACCAAGCCCTTATTTAAGCCCAACCGCCAGCATCACACCCCTGGCAGTCATCCCAATGCCGGTCACCCTGACGTCCAGCCTGACACCCCTGCCGAGTGAGACACCTTTACCGTCTTCCACACCCACTTTTACAGATACCCCCACATATACCCTTACCCCCACCCTGACGACGGCCGCCACTTTAGCCCCGCCCACCCGAATTCCAACATACGTGGTCGATACAGCCACTATCCCGGCCAGCACTTCCGGGCCAATGAATACTTATTACACACAGGGCGGCGACACGCTCAATATTCTTGCAAGAAGATTTGGCGTCATTCCTTCTCAAATTATCGCTGCAGATCGGAAGAGCACACGTCTGAACTCCAGTCACCTGAAGCTATCT
>CAZBRI010000170.1:0-6693 GCA_964494055.1 uncultured Anaerolinea sp. | reverse complement strand
AGGTATGGCGCTCGGACCAAGATTCCAGGATGGTGATGAATGGCGAAGAAATTTTTCAAATGGGTATGTAATAGTGAACCCGGCTGCACACACAGCGAAAATTCAATTAGGGAATTAAAAAACGATTTCAAGATAATAACCTGGGAATAATTTAATCATAAATAAATCCTTATCACGATAAGAAAAAACCCAAAGTCCATTAATTACCGTAAAGAATTCCCAAACAAATTAAAACATAAAAAGTGTTCCGATCAAATGACCGAAACACTTTTTATTTTTGGCTAACAGATATACCAGGTTTAACTACTTACCAGTATTATTCCGTCCGCGTATCCATGCTCCAATTAATGCGACCATTACCACGATCAATAATAAGGCTACCGAGCCATATATAGCCGGCAGCATCCAGCTTGCTTTATTTGCCTGCGGTGAGGCAAGGTCGATGACAGGGGAGACATCAGGTGCACTGATGGATTGAACAACATCGGTCCCGGTACTGAAGTTTGTCAGCCTGGTATCCGCTGTTAATACCTGGGCACCATTAATCACAGCAAAATTACCAGCCAGCAGGCTCCGTAATGGAGCATCTACCAGGGCTGATGCTGCCCAGCTTACACCCTGGGCAGAGTTGCCAAAAGCAGCAATAATCAGGTTTTCAGCATTCCAGGGGGATGCCACTAATTCCACGTAACCGGCAGGTGTGTTATCAGGTATGGAGAATTTAACCTGCATATTTGTTTCTTTGGCAATATCACTGGATGCATCAAATGGTGCAGGCAGGTTTGCATTGAATTCTGAAACAATCGGCAGCTGCGAAGGCCGGCCGACAAGCAGCAGGTTGTATTTAGCTCGATCAGGATCCTTCAGTTCATCCGCGAAGAATGTAGTCAAATTGAAGAGGCCGCCCTTGGTCCTGTTGCCAAGGAAATTGACAATGCGCAGCCCGGAACGCCAGGCATCCAGGTCATTATTGGGAACAACAATGGCTGTAGATGAAAGGGTCGGCTGAAGAACAAATGGTGCCGGGTAGGCAGATAAGTCCATTGCTGAGTTAATGGAAATCTGATTGGGTACCAATGGTGCATGCAGCATCGAGTCCGGCCAGATGGTTGCCCATAAACCGTCAAACTGCGGGTTTGTACAGGCATCATTCGGGATCAAATTGGCGCGGATTTCTAGTCGGTTGTAACCGGGAACGATGACAGCGGCTGGAATATTGAACTGAACATGGTTTGTTGATTTTGCCGCTGTCGTGTCGCTCATTCGGACAGTTCCAATCGGCTGACCGTTAACCAGGATGGCCAGGCCGGAGCGTGCATAATTTAATAGGGTTGAATGACCGAATACAAGGTCAAAATATGCATCCTGTGACACAGTCTGTCCAGCCGGGACAAAGAATTGATATGATGAAGAACTTGTGCTGCCAAATCTCAGCGTTTTTATAGCCTTCCCCGGTGCTGCAATTGCCTTATTGGAGGCTACTGCCAGGTCATTCAATGACTGATCGACCGGAGATGCTGCCCGTATCTGCTCAGATTGAACCACTTCGACGATCGAAAGATTAGGATAGGCATTTGAACGTAAAGTTCCTGTACTGACTGCCTGTGCAGCCTTAACCACACCTGCATCTGAATTACCCGAAACTAACAATACAACTTTCCCGGTACTCCAGGGAGAGGTAACTAACTGGATAATGCCATTATCTGCGGCATCACCCGTTAGGGCAAATTGACCGTTATCGGCACCAAGTGAAAGTTTCAAATCCCTGATGATCGGCAGAGAAGTCGATTTACCAACCACGATCATCTGGTTTCCAGCTTTTTGCTCTGCAGTCAGCTGGCTGACGGTGGTCATGTCGATGGCCAGGGTCGTTCCAGCCATACTACCAAGACCAGCGGCAATAGTATAAGCAGCCTGCAGCTCGGCAGATGTGGGCTGATCAGGGATCACCACAATACTGGTGTCATTGAATACGGAATCTGTATTCAACTGCCTTGGGAAATTCACCAGGCTGGTATCCGGCGTGATCTCATCATGCGGCAGTGAAATAACAGAGGTCGTCCGAATAATAACGATCATCTGCTGATTTACAAAACAGGAGATTCCGCTGTCCAGAATAAAGCCAAGATCCATTCGTCCATCCGCCCGCTGTGAGATCAATGCTGATGGCGGAATTTTGAATGTCTGTGTGCTTTCACCATTTTGATTAAGTGTAAGAACGCCAACAGAACTACCATTAAATCTGACAGTCAGTGTTCCACCCTGTGTTACATTGGCTGGGGCAGTTTGATCTTGAGCGCCTGTTGAGCTGAATGAAACAGCCAGGTTCAGCGTCATGGATGCTCCTGATGATAAATTCCAGCTCGCCGGCAGCCCAAATGATGTCGATGTTGAATCGTATGGGCCGGTAAGTTGGATTTCACCATTATTTATCTCGAGCAGTGAGATCTCATTTGGATTGGTAATACCCTGGGCATAAGCAGTGTTAACCAGGCCGGAAAAGAGACTTAAAATAATGATAGGGACGATAAGAATTGAAAATAATTTGTTTTTCATGCTGTTATCCTTTCTAAATATTAGTAATAGGTTGATAAAAATAATTATTTGCTGCTTCATAAATGATTGGGGCAAGCCTATCGACAACCCGCTCCCAGGTATATTTTTCGGAAACTAACTTTCGGGCGGCTTCACCCATTCTTTCCCTTAACTCAGGATTTTGGGCTAAATCGTTTATTGCCGCAGATAATTCATTCTCATTTTCAGGCTGTACGAGGAAACCAGTTTCGCCATGGATAATGATCTCTTCCATAGGCTGTCCATAAACGCTGATACAGGGCAGGCCGTATGCCATGGCTTCAAGCAGCACATCTCCCCAGGTTTCAAATCGGGAGGGAAGAATAAAAACATCAGCTGATAAATATAAATTCTTTATTTCAAAACGATTCCAGATAGGTTTTTTAATTACCACACCAGGCATTGTGTAATGAGTTGAGATTGAGTCTTTTGTAACAATGGTCAATTCTGAATCAGGATGTTTTTCCAAAAATTTTTTAAAAGCATTGATTACAAGATCACCGCCTTTTCGATAAAAATCAGTACCAATAAATAAAACGCGGAATTTGGATCCGGGGGTTTTGTCAAACTTTTCTGGAAGTTCCTTAAAGTTGACTCCGCCGCCAATCACAGTAATTTTTTCTTCACCTATCTCATAATCTTTCATTAAAGATAATTTCGTTATATTGGAACGGACACAAATATGAGCTGCGTTTTGATACAGTTCTTTTTCCAGACTGACCCATTTCTCAAAATCATTTCCTGAAAAAAGGAATCTTCCTGAATGTGGATGCCTGGATGTGATGCGTGTCGTATTATCTGTATAAATCACGACAGGAACACCGGCACTATCCGTTGTTGAATTGAACAAACCTCCTATTTGTAAGATCACATCCATTTCATCTCGATGTGCTGTAACAAATGTCTGAATTTTTTTCGATCGCCTGGTAAAGGCTGAGATATTTTTGAAATATTTTTCCTTCCAGCTTGATATATGCGGTGAAAAATTTGATATGGCATTGATGTATTTATCGATACCCTTCAAGCTCGCATCACATATTTCAACCAGATCAAATAATTGATTGATTGAATCAATCAAGGTGCCATATTTCACCTGCATATCTTTTTTCTTTAAACTTCCAACCATTGTTCCCAAAATCCGTATGCGTCTGGTCATATCATACTCTCCGGGAATGGAGAAATGGATGTCTCATTATTTTGAATAATAATTAAATCTTGATAAAGGTGCTGCAATTTATCAATCATTAAATGCGTCCTGAAATTTTGTTCCACTCTTTTCCGGCTGTTATTACACAATTCTGCTGTTTTTTCCGGTGAATGGATCAATTCGTTCAATGCTTCACTCATTGCCTTAGGATCACCAGCAGGAACCAGCCATCCTTCCTGATTATTTCTGACAGCTTCATTACATCCAGGGATATCAGTAGCAATTATCGGCTTTCCAGCTGCCATGGCTTCCAATAACGATATAGGAAAACCTTCCCAAAGAGAGCAGAGAACAAAACAATCAAGCGAGTTAAGAACTCCCGGTATATCTACTCTTTGGCCGGGCAAATGGAACACGCTCTCAAGTGAATATTTTTTAATCATCGATTCAACTTCAATCTGTAATGGCCCGCTCCCAATCCAGGCAAAGTGAATTGATGGATCGTTTTGGTGTACGAAAAATGCCATTTTAACAAAATCCAGCGGAGCCTTTTGCGTACTCATTCTACCCACAGCACCCACCAGGAAGGCGTTTTTTGGAACACCCATTGATAACCTGACAGGTTCAGGATCCATATCAATTGAGAATTTTTCTGTGTCTATTCCAGTGTAAATGGTCGCCATGTTTTCACTGGTTCCAACACCATATCGCTGTGCAAGATACTTTTCACCGTCTGCAACCAATACGATTTTTTTGGTAAGAAATTTTGCCGCAAAAAATTCCAGGAAAGCAATAACCCTAGCCCTGAAAAATCCAGCCCCATCGTGAAATGCAAAACAATGGGGAGAATACAATACAGGGATACCAGTTCCCCAGGCAGCCAGCCTGGCGAGAAATCCGGGTTTGGAAGCATGGGCGTGAATGAGATCATAATTCCCATTCCTGATATGCTTATAAAGGGCAAAAAATACTTTGAGATCGGATAAGAAATCCACCTGGTATCGATTCATCTCCAGGCTGAATGTTTTTACATCCGGATAGGTTGATAACAATGCCGCAAATTCCGGGCCATTCTCAGAAAGGCAGGCGGCTGAAATATCAAATATTTTGCGGTCCAAATTACGGACAAGCACATGTACATATTCAGCAACACCGCCGGTGGATTTTGTGACAAACAATATCCTGATCTTAGGATTCATAATCTGCCGCCAGGAATAACAGATTTTTCCTGAAGTGTTTCACCCAGGTTGTGCTTTCCTAACTCTGTTGTATAAAGCGAGATAATTTTTTCGATCATTGTATCCAGGTCGTATTTTGATAAAGCTCTTTTGTAACCGGCATCACCCAGTTTTTTCCGCAAAATTGGATCCATTCCCAGCGATATACACACATCTGCAAGCGCCTGCGGATCTTTTACCGGTACCAATAATGCGGTTTCCTGATCGATCGCTGTACCGGCGATCCCTGGAATTTTTGTGCCGGCTACTGCTTTACCGGATGCCATTCCTTCCAGCAGGGTAACGGGCAAACCTTCCCATTCTGATGAAAAGACCAGCACATCCAGCGCACTCAATATTTCAGCTATATCAGTCCGCAGCCCGGTAAAAATTACCGCATGCGATATATTCAATTTAAACGCTAATTCATGCAGTTCAGCAGCAAGCGGTCCGTCGCCGACAACCAGGAATTTTGCGTCAGGTAATTTTTGGACAACAATGGCAGCTGAGGTCAAAAAAGTAACATGATCCTTCTGCTTTTTCAACCTGGCGATCATGCCGAAAAGGATCGTTTCTTTTTTAATTTGGAATTCATTCCGTATACGATCATTCTGTAAAGTGCTGTTTGCAAACTTCTTCACCCGAATGCCGTTCTCTATCACAATCACTTGATTTTCTGGAAGGCCGGTTTCTTCGATATGATATTTGCGTACTTCTTCAGAAACAGCGATTAATTTATCAGCAAACCTGGCAGTAAATCCGTAAATCGCACCCAGCGGCCATTGTTTCGCCCAATTATCCGCGTTATGAAGTGTAGAAATTACGACAGGCACCCCTGCTATACGGGCAGCCAGTCTTCCATGAAAATCACTTTTAAATAAATGTGTATGTACAATTTGAGGTTTGATTGAGCGTATCAGCTTAACCATTCTCCAAAATAAAAATGGATCAACCCTGCCATTCCTGGGCAGCTGATAAACTGGAATTTTCTTGTCCGAAATCACCTTAACCAATGGTCCTGGTGTGCTATAGCCAACGCTAACCTTGAAACCATAATTTTGTAGTCCATCAGACAGGTCGCAAAGCAGCATTTCTGCTCCGCCAATATTTAACCCATCGATCAAATGCAAAATATGAACAGATTGCATCACCGGCCGCCTTCAGATGTGTTACTACGATGATGATACACCGCAGATTTTTTTTCAGAAATGAGTGAAAAATACAAATTCTCCATCTCTAAACCGGTTACAGCATAATCATACGTTCTTTTTGCCCTCTCTTTTGCAAGCTCGCCAAGCTTTCTGCGTGCTTCTTCTGATGAGCTTAAACTGAGCAGCTCTTTTGTCCATTGTGAATGGTTGCCAGTCTCCAGGATTGTTCCACAGCTTCCATAATCAACAACTTCGGCATTGCCGCCAGTATCAGACACCAGGCATGGTAAACCGGCTGCCATCGCTTCAAGTAAAGAATTTGAGATCCCTTCACTTTGTGAAGGCAAAACGAAAATATCAGAAGCAAATAGATACGGACGAACATCTTCCTGATGACCGGCAAATTTTATATACTCATTTAATTGCAGCAAATCAGCTTTATGTTCCAGCAATTGCCGGTCTGGACCATCTCCAAGAATCATTAAGAATAATTTCTTGTTCATTTTTACTGCTTCAGAAAAAACCGATAAAAGAAAATCAATTGATTTTTGAGCAGATAAACGGCCTGCAGATAACACAACAACTCTGTCCTCTACCCCGAGCC
>CAZBRI010000169.1:0-6714 GCA_964494055.1 uncultured Anaerolinea sp. | reverse complement strand
TTGTCAGCGAATCCACACTCCCCTGCCTTCAGCTGGATATTTCCACGAACGACATCCCCGGCACCGTGGAACATATCGCAGATTGGATGGAACAAACCGGTCAACTATATATCGATTAATTGAGTTACTATCCTTGTCACTGTTTCATTATTTAGATATTAGGATCTCTTTATTTACGAAAATATCATCTTGACAGGATCGCCATTCTGCATAAAATAAGGCACAATAT
Organism: uncultured Anaerolinea sp.; assembly: GCA_964494055.1. Classification (GTDB taxonomy): domain Bacteria; phylum Chloroflexota; class Anaerolineae; order Anaerolineales; family Villigracilaceae; genus UBA5195. The sequence continues at coordinate 6,485 of CAZBRI010000169.1, read as the reverse complement.
GCCTGAATATCCTGCCTGTCTATCCAGTTTTCATCTCAAGTTCCAGGGCATAATTATTATTTTTTCAAAAAAATGAGTCGCTTTGAGCGGCTCTTTTTTTATGCCTGTTTATTATTCCATCCTGTGGGATAAATGAACAGGTTCATCCCAACATTATTTCGTGGAGGAGAAATGGCAAATAATAAAGTCGCAGCAAAAAAAGGCAGTGGAAAAGTTTTTGGATTCCTGCCGGATGATACACCGCCCATCGGCGCAATGTTGAGCCTGGGTTTCCAGCAGTTCCTGACGATGTTCCCTGCTACCGTCCTGGTCGCTATTCTGACCAAGTTCGATGTCGGCGTTACCCTGCTGGCCTCCGGTCTCGGTACCATCATTGCTCTGCTGGTTTCCAAACGCAAGATACCAATGTATTACGGGTCATCTTTTTCCTACATCGCTGTTGTCATCACTGTCATGAGTAAATTTGCGCCGGCTTGTTTTGCTGACAAGACTCAATTCTACTGCCCGGATGGTGTACGTATCGTGCAGGTAGGTATCATCCTTACAGCCCTTTTTGAAATTGGGTTTGGCTTCCTGATCATGAAGATCGGCAAGGCAGCGCTTGACCGGGTACTGCCTCCCATCGTTACCGGCTCTATGGCTATGGTCATTGGTGTTGCCCTGGCCGGCGCAGCACTCAATAACGCCGGCGGTATGTCTGTCGGCATTGCTGCTGACATCGCATGGAAATATTGGTCAGTCGCTTTTATTACCCTGGTGGCTACCATCCTATTCTCGGTATATCTGCAGGGTAAGGGTTTGCTCGGAATGCTCCCAATTCTTTTTGGAGCGATTTTCGGTTACCTGGTTTCCATCCCCTTCGGCCTTCTGGATTTCTCACCGGTTGTTGCTGCTCCCTGGCTGGCTGTCCCTCACTTCACCCTGCCGGCCTTTACTGATCCGAATGCCTGGGGTTACGCCCTCAGCATTGCGCTGATCTTCATCGCGACGGTTCCAGAGAGCACTGCTCACCTGTACCAGATGAGCCTTTATATTGATGAACTCGCTGTAGAAATGAAGCGCAAACCCTATAATATTAAGGAGTTGATCGGTCTTAACCTCGTGGCTGACGGCACAGATGACCTGATCGTTGGTTTCCTGGGGGGTGCTGCTGGAACCAATTATGGCGAGAATAACTCCCTGATGGCCATTACCCGCAACTATTCAACATCCGTCTTGATGACTGCCGGTGTCATGGCGATCGTGCTGGGTTTCTTCGCTAAACTGGTGGCACTGGTCAATACCCTTCCGGTAGCAGTTCAGGGCGGCCTGGGGATTTACCTGTTCGGCATCATCGGAATGCAGGGTGTTGCCCTCATTCAGTCAGAAAAGGTCAACCTGTTTGACCCCAAACAGCTGGCTGTTGGTGCTGTGATCCTGATCACCGGCATCGGTGGTAACCTGGCTCTGCCTCACGGTGTGTTCCCGTTCAATGTGCCTTTCCTGTTCCCGAATGGTATCCCGGCCATCGTGTTTGCAGCCATCCTGGGAATTCTGATCAACACCATCTTCCTGGTTTTCAAAACACCAGAAGTGCGCGGCTAAAATATTCCTTTTTGCCGACAATTAGCAAAGTAGTAAGCAATAAAAAAGACCGGGGATTGGGTGCGGATGCCGCACTCAATCCCCGGTGCATGCCGGGTGCTTACATCGAAGATGTTTACGATTGGGTTTTCCTGCCTGAAAAATAGGCAGGTAATTATTTCTCGACCAGGCTGCCGTTCAGGTATTTATGCAGGATACTGGATATCAGGGTTTGGTATGGAATGCCCTCACGGTTGGCGCGCTTCTGCAAGTTATATAAATCCATTTCGGACATACGAATGTTGATTCGTTTATCCTTTTTTAAAGCTGCCCGGGCAAATTCTTGATATTGCCCAATTTGCTCCTGCACATTTTTTACAGACTGCCATTCTTCCTGTTCGTAAGAAACAAGCAGTTCCACTTCATCTGGTTGGATGGTTAAATTTTTCATTTCGGCCTTTTTTATTTTTTATATTGCCTGGTTGCTTTACGGCTGGGTATAATAGTTTTTAAGAATATTTCTTGGTCATCTTCTACGAAAGGAACCATAAAGACGTAGTGATCGATCTGGACAATGAATATTTTTTGATTTGTGTATTTGTCTTTATTTGGATGGTCCAGGATATCCAATAAAAATCCTTGTTCCATAGCGATGATGATATCTTCAAAACAAATATTTCTTTCCGCAATAAGCAGTTTGTTTTTGTCATCGTTCCAATCAAATCGTTTCACGTTATTATGTTATCATTTTGTGTGCCTTTTGGCAACACTTATCCGAATAAAATCCTGGTCATTTCATAAAAAAATGTTGGAGAAACTATAAAATGATCCGATTACCCGGACTGATCGACCCGCATGTGCACCTGCGAGAACCTGGTGCCACCCACAAAGAAGATTATGACAGCGGTACCGCCTCAGCGCTTGCGGGCGGTGTTACCATGCTGCTCGCCATGCCCAATACCAAACCTCCCATTTTTGACGAGCAAAGCCTTGAGATGGTCCTTCAGGCTGCAGCACGAAAGGCCCGCTGCGATTATGCCCAATTCCTGGGTGCAGGTCCGGGAAATGCTGAGCAGGTGTCTGCACTTGCAGCAAAGGCTGCCGGTTTAAAGATGTACCTTGACTCTACCTTTGGTGAGCTGCGCCTGGATGATATGACTCTTTGGATGGACCATTTCGCACGCTGGCCCGGGTTGACCCCGATCGTTACCCATTCCGAAAGCCGTTCAATGGGCGCTGCCCTTCTGATGGCGCATCTTTACAATAAACCGATCCATATCGCTCATATCTCCCTTCGTGAGGAAGTCCTGCTGATACGCGCAGCCAGGGAAGCGGGTATCAAGGTCACCTGTGAAGTCTGTCCGCATCATTTATTCCTTTCCCGGGATGGGATTCCGCTCAGCTCTGCAGGTGATTGCTGCACAGAAGGACTCAATGGCGGCCTTGCCGAGGTCCGCCCGCGGTTGGCAGCGGCTCAGGATGCACAGGCCTTGTGGGAGAATCTGGATGTCATTGATTGTTTTGCAACAGACCACGCCCCCCACACCCTTGCAGAAAAAGAAGGACCCAATCCTCCTCCCGGGTTCCCGGGGTTGGAAACTCTTCTCCCGCTTCTGCTTACAGCGGTTTACGAAGGTCGCCTTACCCTGGAAGAGCTGGTAGAAAAAACGAATACCAACCCTCGCCGCATTTTTCACCTGCCTGAGCAGCCCGATACCTGGGTGGATGTGGATGAAACATCCGAGTACGAGATTCATGCCGATCAGCTGCACTCTCGCTGTGGGTGGACTCCCTTTGAAGGATGGAAAGTTCGCGGCAGGGTACAGACAGTTGTCCTGCGCGGAAAGCAGGTTTATCATAATGGAAAGGTTCTTGCTGAACCTGGATATGGAAAAAATGTCAGGGAAAATTACCCGTCCTGAAGGCGAACTCAGTCTATAATGGATGGAAGAAAACTAACAGCTGTTGGATCATTCACAGTTTAAGGAGACAATAATGCCTATCACACCCCATAATAAACACCTTCCTTTTGGCGATGATAAGAACGCTCCCTGGTATGGGAAGGACATCTTATCTGTCAAACAATTCAGTCATGACGATTTATCTTATGTTTTTGGCGTAGCCCATGAAATGCGCGGCATGGTTGAACGAATTGGTACATTTGACCTCTTGAAAGGTAAGATCCTCGCCAACCTGTTTTATGAACCTTCCACCAGGACCTCATCTTCCTTCACAGCTGCCATGGAGCGGCTGGGCGGCAGTGTGATCCCGATCAGCGAAGTGAAATATTCTTCTGTTTCAAAAGGTGAAAGCCTGCCGGATACCGTCCGCACCCTGGAGTGCTATGCTGATGTGATCGTTCTTCGTCATCCCGAAACGGGTTCTGCTGCACTGGCTGCAAAATATGCCCGAAAACCGATCATCAATGCCGGCGACGGAATTGGCGAACATCCCACCCAGGCCCTGCTGGATGCCTTCACGATTATGGAAGAATTGGGACACCTGGATAACCTGACCGTTACCATGCTGGGGGATCTGAAATACGGCCGGACGGTACACTCTCTTTCAAGGCTTCTTTCAAATTTTACGGGTGTAAAACTAAATTACGTTTCACCTGATATTTTGCGCATGCCGAAAGAAGTGATGGAAGAAGTTGGCGAAAAGGGCATTCCACAGGCAGAATTTAATTCACTCGAGAAAGTCCTGCCGGAAACAGATGTTTTGTATGTGACCCGGGTACAAAAAGAACGCTTTGAAGATCAGGCTGTTTATGAGAGCGTCAAGGGTGCTTTTGTGATCGATCCGCAGATCATGAAACCTGCCAAGCAAAATATGATCGTGATGCACCCTTTGCCGCGTGTAGGAGAAATCAGCGTGGATTTTGATGATGATCCGCGTGCTGCATACTTCCGGCAGATGGAATACGGTCTGTATGTTCGTATGGCACTGCTGGCCATGGTGCTCGGCAAAGCCTGATTTAATAAAAGTTTTTACATTTCGAAGTTAGGAATTTATGGAATCCTTTTTCTCATTCCTGGAAAAAAGAGTAGATGATTGTTCATCACTCCTATGTATCGGGCTGGATCCTCACACTTCAGACCTGGAAGATCACTCAGCAGCCTCTGCCCTTAAGTTCTGTCTGAATCTTGTAAAAAGGACTGCGCCTTATGCAGCAGCTTTTAAACCAAATGCAGCTTTTTTTGAACAGTTCGGGTCACGCGGCTGGAGTGCCCTCAAGCATGTGATCGAGGCGGTGCAGGAGGAGTCCCTGAGGATGGGGTCCATGATCCCGGTCATCCTGGATGCCAAACGTGGTGATATCGCTTCGACTGCAGAAGCTTACGCTTATTCTGCTTTTGAAAAATTAGGCGCACACTGTATCACGCTCAGCCCTTACCTGGGAAAGGATTCGATCGATCCATTCCTTGCGAATCAGGAAAAGGGTATTTTCCTTTTGTGTAAGACGTCCAACCCGGGTGCCGGCGATCTGCAGGACCTGCGGCTTGAGAGCGGTGAGCTGTTATACGAACGGGTCGCCCGGCTGGCGCAGGATTGGAATTCCCGTAATAACATCGGCCTGGTGGTGGGTGCAACTCAGCCCGAATCCCTTGCCCGTGTTAGGGCTGCCGCTTCTGCCTTATGGTTCCTCTCTCCTGGGGTTGGTGCGCAGGGCGGAGACATGGAGACAGCGCTCAAAGCGGGTCTGCGTAAAGACGGGAGCGGGATGCTCCTGCCGATTTCCCGTGGTATCTCCCGTGCATCCGATCCGGCACTGGCAGCAGCAGAACTGCGTGATCAGATTATTTCGATCAAGTTTCACCTTCCGCGGCACTGAAATTCTCTTGATTTTTTTACTACAAAGTTATTCTCCATAACCGGACTTTGAAAAAAATATCCCGGCTTTCATTGAATATGAAATTATTGAGCCTGTATCAGGGTAAAACGAAAAGGACATTAAACTATGACTGATCAACAAATATCTGCCCTATCGGATGGGCTTCTGCAGGCAGGCTGCATTAAGTTTGGTGAATTTACATTGAAATCGGGATTGAAATCTCCCATTTATATCGATCTCCGGCAGATCATCACCTACCCCGCTTTGCTAAGGCAGGTAGGTGAGGCTTATCTGCCCATTTTGAAAAAATTGCAATTTTCACGGCTGGCAGGTTTACCTTATGCTGCCATACCCATTGCAACGGCCATCTCCCTGGCAGGTAACTACCCCATGATCTACCCTCGTAAGGAAGTGAAGGCTTACGGTACAAAAGCTCAAATTGAGGGCGAATACCATTCCGGCGAAACAGTCCTGGTGATCGATGACCTGGCAACAACAGGTGACAGCAAATTTGAGGCGATCGAAAAGCTGACCGGTGCCGGCCTGGTCGTAAAGGATATTGTCGTGCTGGTCGATCGTCAATCAGGTGCCCGCGAATCACTCGGAGCGGCTGGATATGCCATGCATTCTGTTCTGACAATCACACAAATGCTGGATCATTGGGAATCTTCTTCACAGGTTCCTGGTGAGAGACTGCAGGCTGCCCGCGAATTCATCAAGCAAAAATGATCTTGAAAATCTGAATACAATTCAAAAGGAATTATGGAAATATACCCGGCATTAAGATCATTATTGTTTAAGCTTGATCCAGAAACAGCGCATGACCTCACCCTGAAAGCGATCAGCCTGGTAGGCTGGGTTCCACCTGTTCAATTTCTGTTTGAGAAATATTTTTCAGCACCTGCCAAACCAGTTGAAGTATTCGGATTGAAGTTTAAAAATCCGGTCGGATTGGCGGCAGGTTATGATAAAGATGGTACGGCTATTTTCGGTCTTTCCAGCCTTGGTTTTGGTTATATTGAGATCGGGACTGTCACACCCAGAGATCGGAAGAGCGTCGTGTAGGGAAAGAGTGTTCAGAGCCGTG
>CAZBRI010000168.1:0-6726 GCA_964494055.1 uncultured Anaerolinea sp. | reverse complement strand
TTCCGCTGTACTGCGGAAGAGGTAAAAGCTGCGATCATCGGCATTAAAAACGGCACTGCCAATATCGAAAACCGCACCCAATCCTTTGCTTTACGCCCGGAACAAAAAGAGGCCGTGGATAAAACCATTGAATATTTTGCCTCTGCCAAAAAAGATGACCCTGAGCGTGCACCAAAATTTTTATGGAACGCCAAGATGCGCTTTGGTAAAACCTTTGCATCTTACGCCCTGGCTAAGCGGATGGGCTGCAAGAAAGTCCTGGTACTGACCTTCAAACCGGCGGTGGAAGCCGCCTGGGAAGAAGACCTGATGAGCCATGTGGATTTTGAGGGCTGGCAGTTTATCTGCCGCGGAGGCATGAAGTATGAAGAAGCCGATCTTTCCCGCCCGCTGGTCTGTTTCGGTTCATTCCAGGACTATCTCGGCACCAATGACAGCGGGGGCATCAAAACGAAAAACGAATGGGTACACAGTACACACTGGGATATTGTGATCTTTGATGAATACCATTTCGGTGCCTGGCGCGACAATGCCAGGAAATTATTTGAGCAGCCGGATGAAGACGAAGATTATGATTTCGATATGGAAACCTACAAAAAGGATGAGGCAGATAACGCCTACAATGAAACCTTTTTGCCGATCACAACTTCTTATTACCTGTTCCTGTCCGGTACGCCGTTTCGAGCCATCAACAGCGGGGAATTTATTGAAGATCAGATATACAACTGGACGTATTCCGATGAACAGCGGGCCAAGGAGAATTGGGGCGAGGCAGTGGATAATCCATATGCTGCCCTGCCTCGCATTGTCATGCTGACCTACCGCATACCGGACAGTATCAACCAGATTGCCATGCAGGGAGAGTTTAACGAATTCGACCTGAACATTTTTTTCTCAGCCAAAGGCAAAGGAAAAGAAGCAAAATTCACATATGAAAATGAAGTGCAAAAATGGCTCGACCTGATTCGGGGCTCCTTCCTGCCTGCCAGTATGGATGATATGAAACTCGGGCAGGACAAACGTCCGCCCATGCCGTTTTCTGATACCCGCCTGCTGAATGTGCTCTCGCATACCTTCTGGTTTTTACCGAATGTGGCATCCTGTTTTGCCATGAGTCACTTATTAAAGCAGAAACAGAATAACTTTTACCACGCCTACACCATCAATATTTGCGCCGGATCAGGCGCAGGTATCGGCGTGGATGCGCTTGAACCAGTCCAAAAATCCATGGGCGACCCGCTTTCCACGAAGACCATCACCCTTTCCTGCGGGAAACTGACCACCGGCGTCACCGTCCGGCCCTGGACCGGCATCTTCATGCTGCGCAATCTTAAAAGCCCTGAAACTTACTTCCAGGCTGCTTTCAGGGTACAAAGCCCGTGGGAAATCAGCACAGGTGCCGGTACAAGCGAAATCATGAAACACGAGTGCTACGTGTTTGACTTTGCCCTGGACCGTGCTCTGAAACAGATCTCCGATTACAGCTGCCGGTTAAATGTTGATGAAAGCAACCCGGAAAAGAAAGTGGCAGAATTTATCAATTTCCTGCCGGTGCTGGCCTATGACGGCAGCAGCATGAAGCAAATTAACGCGCAGGATATTCTGGATATTGCCATGGCTGGTACCTCGGCAACCCTGCTTGCCAAGCGCTGGGAATCTGCACTGCTGGTTAATGTGGACAATGAAACGCTAGCCCGGCTTATGTCAAACAAAGAAGCCATGGCTGCCCTGATGCGGATTGAAGGATTCCGCAGCCTGAATTCTGAAATTGAGACAATCATCAACAAATCTGAAACGGTAAAAAAGGCAAAGAAAGAAGGGACTGAAGATCTGACACCAAAAGAGAAAAAAGAGCTGTCAGATGATGAAAAAGAATATAAATCGATGCGCAAACAGATCCAGGAAAAGCTGATCAAATTTGCCACCCGTATTCCTTTATTCATGTACCTGACAGATTACCGCGAACGATCCCTCAAAGATGTGATCACACAGCTGGAACCCGGGCTTTTCAAAAAAGTAACCGGACTGGATGTAAAGGATTTTGAACTCCTTGTATCGCTTAATGTGTTCAATGGCTCGCTGATGAACGATGCAATTTTCAAGTTCAAACGTTATGAAGATGCCAGTCTATCCTATACCGGTATTGATAAACATGCCGGCGAGGACATTGGCGGCTGGGATATTGTCGTCAAACGCCAGGAGTATGAGGCCCTTTTTTACAATCAGCAGTCCTCGCTGCAAGCCGCAAAAAAAGTGCAAGAGGACCTGCCGGAAGTTCCTTACGAATCGGCTGACGAAGAAGATGAGATTGAAGAAGAGCCTGCCAGGAATCAAACGAAAAGGGGACAATCGGACACACACACCAACCCTGCCTATCCAAAAACGCAGAAACCGCGCACATCAACGGTACGCCCGGCATCCATTCCCTTTGTGCCGCCGGTACCCGAATTAATCACCGCATCTTTCGGTATCAGATCCCCCTTCCCGGCTGCGCCTGAGATAACCGAGAAAAAGCCGGCCGTGGATACTTCCGGTATTGAGGTTGGTGTGACCGTGAAACACGATATTTTTGGTGAGGGTAAAGTGATTAAGCAGGACAAAGAAAAAATTGTTGTTGCTTTTGAAAAAGGTGAAAAGAAGTTCCCATTCCCTGGTGCATTTGAAACGGGTCATTTGAAATATTAAAACAGGCAGTCATTATCTCTAAGATAAGAGAATAATACACTGCCTGTAGCTGCAGAGAAACAACCGATGAGTATGCCAGGCGATTTTTTTACTCTTTACCGGAGGTCGTCAACAAAAAGCCTGCAAACATCAAGACCGCACCCAGCAGTTCGCTGATATACAGGGCGTCGAGAAAGCCGGCTTTGACCAGGGTGCCGGCCATGGCCGGGAACATTGCCCCGCCGGCGATGAGGATGTTGCCGAACATGCGGGAAGCCAACACCTGCTTGCGCCAGAACAGGTAGGCTGAGTAAGCAGCCCCGCCGACCAGCCCGATGGTTCCATAGATATTCAGCAGAATGGTGAGCAGGATCGTCAGACCGGAGCGGGACAGGATGTGCTTGTATTGTTCAGAGGCAGTGCCGGAGATATCATACGCGGGCAGGGGTGTGATCAGCGGGGCGGAAATGACCAGCACAAGGGCGAAGATCGATACAATTAATAAGGCATAAGCCAGTAAATTTGCCGTATTCCCTTTGCGCAGCAGCAGGTAAACGGTACCCTGCCCAAGCCAGGCGGCTGTCAGCATGGCGCCTGCCAGGTACCAGATTTTTAAAACCAGGGGCGAAAAAGCGAATCCCAGCCAAACTTCACACAACGTCCCGATACCGTACAGCAGCAAACCGGCAGCCCAGAACAGCAGGTGTTTGCCGCCTTTTTTCTGGAAACGGATAAAAACAAAATAGGTGAAAACAAATGAGACAAGGGTGGATAAGACAGGGATATATTTCATATTTCTTCCATTATTGATTGATAATCCAGGCTAAGAACCCGGTGTGATGCCCGTTACTGACAGGATCAGGATCACAAATACGATCACCAGCCCCAGCAATATCAGGATCAGGAAAGCAGGCACAATGAAGCGGGATAACCTGCTGTGAACAAAACGAGAACTTTTTTTACCGGTCGTCATTTTTCTTCAAAGGCATGATAGGTTTGCAAAAGGACGATCAGGATCTGATCTGTAAAGGAGTGGATCTGGTGAAGCATTCTGCCCCAGGCCAAACCCGGCGGCACATGGGCATTTTCGTAGGCATTGACCAGGGATTCCAGCAGGGTGTTGCGAAAAAACAAAAAAGCCCGGACTGCTTCAACATTGTTCAGCCCAGAACGGCGGGCACGTGAAGCATAGTCATACCCGATGGCATTGGCCTGGTTGACTGCATCAGCATCATCGCTCGACAAATAATTCATCAGGCCGTTTACCAGGAGCACCCCGCTCGGCCGGAACTGCATCCGGCTTGGTTCATCCAGTTTCTGGTACCAGCTTTCAGCTTCCAGCCGGCCGTCTGCGATCTGCATGCGCAGCTTGCCCATGGCGCTTTGCATGGCACTGACAGGCTCCATGACGTGTTTCTCGCTGGCGGTTTTTGCCCACAATTCAATTTCATGACGCAAATATCGCCGGTGACCGCCGGTGGTGAGATGGACCGGTATCTGCCCCTTGTTGGACCATAGCCTTACAGTGGAAGGATGGACTCCCAGCATGGCTGCTGCCCCGGAAAGAGAAACCCAATCATTTGATTCTTTTTCGATCATGAAAAACATCCCTGTTTTTAGATTTATATCGCTGCCGGCGGTCATTTTTCCAGTAATAAAAAGATACCTGCCGGGTGAAAATTTCAGTTCAAATAATTGTTAGAATATTAAATTTAATGGGGTTCACCCATCCCGTCAACGTAGATTTATATAGATTTTAATTTTACTTAGGTTATATTAATCCGTGCTTTTCAGAACACCCCATAAAAAAACAGAAGCCGTCAGGGAAGGGGCCTTCCACAAGCGGCTTCTGTCGCGTGTTCCCCTAAAACACACAGAAGATATCGGGATAGAATTTAGACTACTTTTGTATTGTATTCCAAACATGCCTGAAAATATAGATCATTATCAGTTTTATTGTTTACAATTATGCAAGGCGGTAAATTTCTGGCATATAATCCAGGCATTCCTGGTTTTGGAGGCAGCATGGCACTTCAAATTATTGTCGGCACGCAGTGGGGTGATGAAGGGAAAGGCCGGATCGTGGATTGGTTCGCCGGTAAAGCAGATTTTGTTGCCCGCTATAACGGCGGCGATAATGCCGGTCATTCGGTGACGGTTGGTCCAAAATTATTCAAGCTGCACCTGATCCCTTCCGGCATCATTCACCCGAAACCAGCTGCCGTGCTCGGAAACGGGATGGTGATCAACCCGCGTTCACTCCTTGATGAAATGGAGATGCTCAAAAATTCCGGTGTGGATGTCAGCCCCAGGCGGCTGCGCATATCACATGCCGCACACATCATCACGCCGGCGCACCAGGCGCTGGACAAAGCCCAGGAAAACGCCCGCGGCAAAGGCAGCATCGGTACGACAGGCCGGGGGATAGGTCCAGCTTACACGGATAAAGCCATCCGCAAAGGGCTGCGCATCGCAGATATGCTGGAGCCAGGATTCTTTGACATGCTGGCCGGCAGGATAACGGAAGCCAATCAGCAGCTGGAAATGCTGGGTGCCGAACCGGTTAATATCCCCGAAGTAATCAATGATTATAAAAAATACCGCGAGATCATCCTGCCTTATATTGCAGATGTTTCAATGGAACTCGGTGAGGCTGTACGCAAGGGGCAGACCATCCTGGCAGAAGGCGCCCAGGGTACCCTGCTGGATATTGATCATGGCACCTACCCGTTTGTCACTTCATCAGCCACCACGGCCGGCGGCGTTTTCAGCGGGCTGGGGATCGGATTGACTGCCGCCAGGGATGTTATCGTCAGCGGTGTCTGTAAATCCTTCCAGACCCGGGTCGGGTCGGGACCCTTCCCGACGGAAGTACAGGATGAGCTTGCCCTGCGCCTGCGCGGGACAGGTGCGAACCCGTGGGATGAGTACGGAACCACAACCGGCCGTGCCAGGCGGGTGGGCTGGCTGGATGGAGTCCTGCTGCGCTACGCGGTCCGCATCAACGGACTGACCGAGCTGGTGATTACCAAGCTGGATATTCTCTCAGGGTTCAAAACGCTCAAGCTCTGTTCCGGTTATCGAAAAGACGGCCAGAACATCCAGGACCTGTTATATGCCCCATCCAACCTGGTGGGCTGGGAACCGGTTTACGATGAATACCCGGGCTGGGATGAAGATGTCAGCGCGGTCCGCTCATGGGAAAAACTTCCTGCGGCTGCCGTTCAATACCTGGATGCCATCAGTCGGCTGACCGGCGTACCGGTCACACTCGTCAGCGTTGGTCCGGAGAGAGAGCAGATCGTGCGGGCCGATTAAAATACGCGAATATATAAAAAATACGAAGCATCTGCTTCGTATTTTTTATTTACCCATGCTGTAATCAAAAGTTGGTAGGCGGTTGGAGAAAGGTCATTCCCTGGTTCTCAGGCTGGGTTTCCCGGCGTAGCGCTTGCGGATTTCCGGCAGGAAATATTCCTCAAAGAAACGGTCAGTGTCAAAATCCGGTTTCCAGCCCCAATCGGTTCGGGCCAGGGTGTCATCCACATCTTCGGGCCAGGAATCAACGATGCCCTGCCGGCGTGCGTTGGGTTCAAAGGTAATCTGCGAGCCGGGGAAGGCATTCATCGCCCGTTTCTTGAACTCGCCGGCTGTCAGGCTGAAAGCCGCAATGTTGTAAACCACGTGACTGAGGTTTTCACGGGGCACACGGGTCAGATCGATCAATGATTTGATCGCATCCGGCATGGCCATGAAGGAGATTTTTGTATCTTCCCGCACAAAACAGGCATAGGGCTTCCCCTGCGCGGCGGCATGCAGAATCTCGGGACCGTAATCGCTGGTTCCCCCGCTCGGGAGGGTAAAGGCGCTGATCAGTCCCGGGAAGCGGATGGCACGGAAATCCAGCATGACGGGCGGGGCATCATCCAGGTGCCGCTGGCCAGAATAACGGCTGTAATACATGCCGAGTTTTTCACAGTACAGTTTGTTGCAGCCATACATGGTGTGGGGGGTGTTCTATTCGTCCTCTTTTACCCCCCCCGCGGCCTGCCTGGCGGCCAG
>CAZBRI010000167.1:0-6732 GCA_964494055.1 uncultured Anaerolinea sp. | reverse complement strand
AGATAGCTTCAGGTGACTGGAGTTCAGACGTGTGCTCTTCCGATCTGGAACCGGTTTATCCGGAAGCCAGCGGCAGGCAGCAGCTCCAACGGCGCAAAGTGAGCTTGAAAAAGCTCTGCGCTGTTTGGGCTGGCCGGGAAAGTCAGTTCTGTTAGCGGGACGCACTGATAGTGGTGTGCACGCTTCGGGTCAAGTGGCAGCTTTTGATTTTGAATGGAAACATGGATCAAATGCCCTTGTCAAAGCCATCAACAGCAACTTGATCACCCAGATGGCAGTGAGTTCTGCGCAGATCGTGAAGGATGATTTTCATCCCCGGTTTGATGCAAGGGCACGAAAATATCGTTACCGAATTCACTGTCAATCTGAACGAGATCCATTGAGAGATCGTTTTTCCTGGCGATTATGGCCTGCACCAGATGGAGCAGCCCTGTTTGAAGCCGCAAGGCATATTATCGGCAAACATGATTTTAGAACATTCGGCACCCCGCCCCGACCCGGAAGTTCTAGTATCAGAAACGTGATAAGTGCTGAATGGTTTGAGAATAGCGGTGATTGGCTCTTTGAAATCCGGGCAGATGCCTTTCTCTACCATATGGTACGCAGATTGGTTTTTGTTCAGGTGGCAGCAGGTTTAGGGAAGTGTTCTCCAGGCATCATCGGAGAAATGCTTTCTGGCAGCTCAGTTACAGCCCCGGCTGGTCTTGCCCCTGCACAGGGACTAACATTAGTCGAAATAACTTATCCTGAGTGATCAGGTAGATACAGTCAATAAGAAAGTATGTGGAGATACGACCGTGTATAAATCGTACTATCCGAAGGCCAAAGAAATCCAGAATGATTGGGTGGTTATTGATGCCGCTGGTCAAAATCTGGGTCGTTTGACGGCGAAAATTGCCGCCACTCTGCTCGGTAAACACAAACCGACATATACTCCAGGGGTTCCTGTGGGGGATTATGTGGTGGTGATTAATGCTGCTTACATCGAAGTAACCGGCACAAAAACAACCGAGAAAACCTATTATAAGCATTCAGGTTATCCTGGCGGGTTGAAGTCTGTTGTCCTCAAGGACCAGCTTAAGAATCACCCGGATCGTGTCATTCATGACGCTGTCTGGGGTATGCTTCCCAAAACCAAGTTTAGCCATGCCATTATCAAGCGCTTGAAGGTGTACGGCGGAAGTGAACACCCGCACGGCACTCAGGTCGAAAAGAAGTAAAGGAGCATTACAATCATGGCGCAGTATTTCGAAGGAATTGGACGCCGCAAGGAAGGCATTGCCCGCGTGCGCGTGTCGGATGGCACCGGTAAATTTACAGTCAATGGAAAAGAAGCCAATGACTTTTTTACCCGCCCCGGTGATATTCAGGCAATTTTATCTCCGCTGGCTGCCATCGGTCATGAATTGTCCGCTTATAACATTTCTGTCGTTGTAAACGGTGGTGGTGTTTCTGGACAAACAAGTTCGGTGGTTTTGGGTCTGGCTCGTGCATTGGTCAAGATCAATGCTGAGTGGACTTCAGCCATGCGTAAAGCCGGTTTATTAACCCGTGATGCCCGCATCAAGGAACGTAAAAAACCAGGCCTCAAGAAAGCCCGTAAGGCTCCTACTTACACCAAACGTTAAAAATTCTATTTATATCAATACGTATTGCGTAGAACATCTGCAGCTCAGGCTGCAGAATGTTTTACGCTTTATGTTTTAATTTGAATACTCATTAATTGGATTATGATAGAGCAGTAATTTATAATAAATTGAGGTAATGCATGGATCCTAACCGGTATTTCCAGGAAATTATGAAAAGCTTTGGACTGGATGGATTAACAAACCTTGTCATGCTGCAGGGGGTTGAATTGATTGGAGCCCATACACCGCCTTTTTCCCAAAATACACCTGTTTTGATTTTCGGTTTGAGTGAAATAAATCCATCTCAAATGAAAACTGTCCTGTCAACAGTTTATCCCCCGGAATTTGTTACAAAGGTCATGTTATCTGACGGATCGGTTATTCAATTATCAATTAAGGATTTATCCGCACAAAATTTCAGCAGTATACTAATACCATCCCTGGGAACTGGAACATCTTTTACTGAATTTCAGGAAATGATTGCACATCTACGTGCCCCAGAAGACGGATGTCCCTGGGATAAAGAACAAACACATCTCAGCCTCAGAAAACATCTTTTAGAAGAAAGCTATGAGACAATTTCTGCCATGGATCAGGAAGATCCGGTCAAGATGGCTGAAGAGTTTGGCGATCTCCTGCTTCAGATAGTATTAAATGCCCAAATTGGATGTGAAAGCGGCACTTTTAATATGGCGGTTATCCTGAAGGGAATATATGAAAAAATTCTTCGCAGGCATCCTCATGTATTTGGAGAAGTGAAGGTCGGTGGAGTAAGTGAGGTTTTATCAAATTGGGAAAAGATCAAGGCTGGTGAGAGAAATAAAAATGGTGAATCACATAAAGGCATTCTGGATGGATTGCCTGCTGCTTTACCTGCCATGACACAGGCACAGGAATTTCAAGACAGGGCAGCCAGAGTCGGCTTTGATTGGCCTGTTATCGATGACGTAATATCAAAAATTCTGGAAGAAATTGATGAAATAAAAAATGTCACTAATCATGAAGAGTTGATTGATGAAATCGGTGATCTGTTCTTTGTTCTAGTCAATTTTGCCCGGTGGAAGAAGATTGATTCAGAATCAGCACTGCGGCAGGCAAACCTAAAATTCAAAAAACGTTTTAAATATATTGAAAAACAGGCAAGTGAATCTGGAAGAACTGTAGAGAGTATGGACTTACAAGAAATGGATGATCTTTGGAATAAAGCCAAAATATTCTTCAAAAATAATGAGAATTAAGAACGGTATTTTGAAGAAAATTTTCCTGAATTTGTGATTTGTATTTTTCATACTTGATGAATGTAATCTGTTTAATTATGAAAAAACGACAATTGCGAATTCCGGTGTTGTCGCACACCTATACCGGAGCATGTCGCACAGTCAGGAGAAGTAAAACGCTGGTTGAAATCTCCCGCAATTCAGGTTTATTCGTAATATATAAATCATTCTGAATCTAATTCCAGCCGGAGAACGATTTTTAAATATGGGGTATTTGTTGGTGTCTTATTTTCTGGAATAAATTCATGGGGATTTGTAATTCCGATCAATTCAATTTTGGAATAATCGTTTGTGTGAGAGAAAAAATATTCTGTATCAAAAAGAACAAAACCGCTTTTTTTCACCTTTTAGAAGGAGAAGAAAGCGGCTTTGATTATTGGTTACAAATTGATGAGGAAATAAGGGACGCGGGTTATCCGCATTGATTGTCTATTGACTAATTGTTTTTTGTTGTTAAACTGCCTGGATATTTGGAAATACACGTTCAATTTTAAAAGGTGTCTCATCCGCATTGATAATCTCACCAAAATTCCTGGCTGCTAAATGCCCTGAGAAAACTGCTGATGCGATAATTCCTGGGGCTTCTGCATCCCCGATCAGTCCAAGTGTTTTCAATTTTCCATTTGCTATAGCCGGTAATAATTCGTTGTAAAGCGCATCATTTGGGACCCGGTCTGAAACGAGAACTACGTTATCGATTTCTATTTGTTCTTTATGATCACCCAGGGTGGAATGTATTAATGCTTTGCCAGTTTCAATATTGATAAGTGTATGTCTCGTATATAACCTGATCCCAAGATGAAGGAGCTTTTTCTCAATTTTCTCCTGTTCAAGGGAAAATTGAGTCCAATAACTCACCATCGGTGATGGGGTAATATAAGTCACTTCACAGCCATTTTGCTGAAGCATTTCTGCCAGGGCCCCGCCCATATAATAATGATCATCATCATATATTAGAACTTTACCAGATAGGTTTTTCTGATTTTCTCCCAGGATATCATCCGGGGTAAAAACATGCGGCAGATGACAGCCTGGAATGGGTTCAAAAATACTTCTGCCCATTCCATCCCGCCGATATTCCGAGCCCGCTGCGATGATGACATTCTCAATGCCTGTTTCAAGGATGTCATCGCTGTTCATTTTGCTGGACGGGAAAAATGAAACGTTTTTAAGTTTATTAATCTGTGTCAGCCGCCAATCTATCACGCGCCGCCATTCATTTAATCCAGGCAAGGCACATTCCCTTACAACCCTGCCTCCAGGTTCACGCCGGGAATCGACGACGGTTACGGAATATCCGCGCTGTCCCAGGGCACGTGCACATTCCAGCCCAGAAGGACCGGCTCCAACGATCAGGATATCTTCCTTAGTTTTTGCTATAGCTATTGATTCTGGATGCCAATCCCTGCGCCATTCTTCTCCCATTGCAGGGTTTTGTGTGCAGCGAATAGGAACGATGCGGGTATCACCGGTTACGCAAATATTACAGCCGATACATTCGCGGATGTCTTCAGGCCTATTTTCTTTGATCTTCATTGGCAGGAAAGGATCGGCAATTGATGGCCTGGCTGACCCGATCAGATCCACCACGCCTCTGCGAATGGCTGAGACCATCGAATCGGGTGATGTATATCTTCCAACACCAACCACGGGTTTGGTGGTCAGTTTTTTTACAAAAGAGATATATTTTTCCTGGAAACCCTCTTTTTCAAAACGTGACGTTGCCGAATCATTTGACCAGCCGCTGACATTAACATCCCATAAATCGGGTAATTCTGCTAGCATGGCAACAATATCATGTCCTTCTCCCTGGTGTGTGATTCCGGATTCACCCAGCATTTCATCGATTGCCATTCGTAATGCAACCGCGCAGGTATCCCCCACAGCTTCTTTTGTATCTTCAATCAATTCCCGCAGAAAGCGGACCCTGTTAACCAGGCTTCCGCCGTATTCATCATTACGGTCGTTTGTTCTGCGCATCAAAAATTGCATGGCAAGGGTTAATCCATGACCTGCATAGCAATAAATAATATCAAAACCAGCTTTTTTTGCTCTCAAGGCAGCAGCAGTGTGCCAGCGTCTTACATTACGAATATCGCCTTTATCCATGCGGCGTGATTGAACAGGTTCAAACCCGGTGCCTCCGAGCACGCCCATGGATTTCGGCCCAAGAGGCGGTATTCGAGAGTAGAGGTTGCTTGCATCCATCCCGTTGTGCACTAATTCAATTGCAGCCAGGGAGCCATGTTTATGAACTTCTTCAGCCATAAGGGCAATCCCGGGTATATCAGCATCACTCCATAGCCGTCCCTCAAAATATGGTGAAAGATCACTGCTGTGGTGGATTTCAACTTCTTCCGTGCTGACAACTCCCCAACCGCCTTCAGCTTTTATACCTCGCATTTTTGCCAGGCTTTGAGGCATCCGGTAACCGAACCCGTTACAATGCGGCACCTGGTAAAACCGGTTAGGTGCAGTAACCGGGCCAATTTTGATGGGTTCAAAAAGAATATCGTATGGACTGCTCATGAAAATTCCTTCTCTTTCAACTTTTTGGAATAAAAAATATCACTCAGAATAAATTATTATTGAATCACTTCATAATCCGGCATCTTGCCCGGGTAGCTTACCCCGGGCAAGATGGAATGATCGCTGTTTCAGGGAAGAAAATGAAATTATCCAGTACCAAACTGCCTGTCGCCAGCATCTCCCAGACCGGGGACGATGTAACCTTTTTCGTTAAGGTGATCATCGATCGCTGCAATATAAATGGGTACATCAGGATGTTCTTTCTGCATCTGTGCAATCCCTTCGGGTGCACCGATCAGACCGACAAATTTTATCTTTTTAACGCCCCAGCGTTTGAGTACTGCAACTGTGGCTGTGGCAGAGCCGCCGGTAGCCAGCATTGGATCCAAAACCAGGCACACAGAAACAGTTGGTTCGAGGGGAAGTTTATTGTAATATTCAACAGGACGAAGGGTTTTTTCATCACGGTATAAACCAATATGCCAGACCTCTGCTGATGGCATGAGTTCCCAAATCCCTTCAACCATTCCAAGCCCGGCGCGAAGAATCGGTACAAGCCCGATTTTTTCTTTGAGTTCGTAGCCGGTCATGGTTGCAAGGGGAGTTTGCACCTGTCTTTGTGTTACAGCCAAATCAGCTGTGGCTTCGTAAACAAGCAACGCTGCTATTTCCTGCACTAATTCGCGGAATTTCTTCGGATCGGTTTTTACATCTCGTAAACGGCTTAATTTGTGTAATACCAGCGGGTGATGGGACTCAAAAACGTTTGACATGGATTCTCCTGTGTAAAATCAAGTACCTTTATTATATCCTCAAGGTGATATTTGGCGGGTGACTATTACTGAAATACATCGTACACTTGGTAAATATTCTTTTTGAGAGAAAAAATGATAAACCTTAACGGTATACACCTTTTATTAACTTACAAGTGCACCAGTGAATGCGACCATTGTTTTGTTTGGGGCAGTCCAAGACAAAATGGTGTTATGTCTCTTGAACAGATTCACGAAATTCTTAACCAGGCCCGGGAATTAGGCACGATTGAATGGATCTATTTTGAGGGAGGGGAACCTTTTCTCTTTTATCCAATCCTGCTTCGCGGTGTTCAAATGGCCACTGCCATGGGTTTTCATGCTGGTATTGTCAGTAACGCTTATTGGGCGATATCCGAAATTGATGCGGCAGCCTGGTTAAAACCCTTTGCTGATTTGATCGAGGATTTAAGCGTGAGCTGTGATGAATATCACGGCGGTGAAAAAAATGTACAACTAGTGGAATTCGCAAGGCAGGCTGCTTAT
>CAZBRI010000166.1:0-6804 GCA_964494055.1 uncultured Anaerolinea sp. | reverse complement strand
GATAGCTTCAGGTGACTGGAGTTCAGACGTGTGCTCTTCCGATCTAAACGATGCACCCGGAGCTGGCCGTTGTGACCTGCCTGCCTGAATATTCAGCATATTGGATCCATTGCTGGCTATGCGGCTGGTAATACTGCTGGTTGCCCCATTACCGATCGCCATAAGGGCCACGACTGCAGCAACCCCGATCACGATACCCAGAATGGTCAGAGCTGAACGAAGTTTATTTGCCATTAAGCCGCGCAAGGCGGTAATGATATTTTGCGATATTAACATCTCAGCTCCAGCTAAAATTCGATTTCAGTGCGGCGTGCACCGGCTTTAAGCGGTTCAGGATTAATCACATCTGAAATAATAAATCCATCTGCCAGGCGGACAATTCGCGCAGTATGACGGGCGATAAAGGCATC
The DNA here is from genome assembly GCA_964494055.1 of uncultured Anaerolinea sp. Classification (GTDB taxonomy): domain Bacteria; phylum Chloroflexota; class Anaerolineae; order Anaerolineales; family Villigracilaceae; genus UBA5195. The sequence continues at coordinate 6,394 of CAZBRI010000166.1, read as the reverse complement.
GTGCGTTACCATGATCACTGTCTGTCCGATCTCGCGGTGGAGATTTTGAAATAATTCCATGATCTCTGCCCCTGTTTTGCTATCCAGCGCACCTGTCGGTTCGTCAGCAATCAGGATAGCGGGGTCATTCACAAGCGCTCGGGCAATTGCCACACGCTGCTGCTGCCCGCCGGAAAGTTCACTTGGATGATGTTTGACACGATCTTTCAAGCCGACAACTTCCAGTGAATGCATGGCTTTTTCCCTGGATACTTTATTTCCAAGATTGGTATAACTTAATGGAAGCATCACGTTTTCAAAGGCACTTGTTCGCGAAAGCAGGTTGAACTGTTGAAAAACAAAACCAATTTTGCGGTTTCTCACATCTGCCAGCTGGGTATCGTTCATATTATCAACTGAGCTGCCATCCAACAGGTATGATCCCGAGGTCGGTACATCCAGGCAGCCGACGATTGACATAAGCGTGCTCTTGCCAGATCCAGACGGACCCATGATGGCGAGCATTTCGCCTTTTTGAATAGAGAGCGAAACATCATCCAGGGCACGAACTTCATTTTCACCCATTGAAAAAATCTTGGTGATATTTTCCATTTGAATGATTGGATGGGTGCTGTTTGGATTATCCACCGCCAGGTCCTCCGCCAGCACCGGGCACCATGATGCCACCGCCATTGTTATTTCTTGAACCACTTGAAGATGAACTGCTTGACGAAGTACCCAGTTCAATCCGGTCGCCAGCCTTCAAACTGCCCGTTGCGGTAATGGTTACCAGGCTATCCTGCAGATCACCGGTTGTCACATCCACCCGCTGCGTGCTGTTTCCGTCCGCTGAGATAACATTGACATATTCGCCCTTCGAGTCAGATTGGACCGCGTTGACCGGTACTGCCAGCATGTCATGCGGTGCACCTGTGATGATCACGATCGATGCTGTCGCCCCAAAGAGCAGCGGTTTATCGGTAGGCTCAAGAGATAGGGTTATCGTGTACTTCACCAACCCATTGACCACAGTACCAATCGGGTTAATTAGGGTCACTTTTCCCTTGAGAATCTCGCCTGGAAGGGAATCCATGGTGACTTCAACGTCATTACCCACTTTGAGATTAGTCATGCTTGTCTCATCGATTTGTGTATCAATCTTGAGGGTATTACGGTCTACCATGGCAGCAGAATTGTCACCCTTTTTGACTGCGTTTCCAATCACAGATTGAACAGCAAGTATCTCGCCGTCGAAAGGAGCAATCGTTTGAATACCATTGACGATCGCCTGAGCCGCAGCTACTTTTGCCTTTGCAGCCGCCAGAACCAACGGATCAACCCCATTTTTCACAGTATCGCGTTTTCGCCGGGCATCATCCAGGTTGGCACGCGCAACATCCCTGGTGGCCAGGGCTGCATCATAGTCTGCCTGGGTCGCCTTGGCAGTGATGTAATTGTAAGTAGCAACAAGATCGTAATAATTTTGTTGTGCATTAGTGAAAGCCAATTGCGCTGCAGTTTTTTGAATATCGCCGTCGATATGATGCTGAACATCCAGGTATTTTTTATAAGCTTCTGTCATTTTCTGCTTGGCATCCCAAATGCGCGCATCCGTGTATTTCACATATTCTGTTGTTGCACGCGGGTAATCCAGGGCAGTTAAATTATTTTCAGCTGTTTCAAGTGCTTTCCTGGCGCTGACAACATTCTGCTGCGCCTGTGCCAGTGTCAGTTTGGATGACGTCATCAGATCCAGGTTACCCTGCGCAGTCGCCAGGTCTGCCTGGGCGGTGATCATATCCGTTGCCACACTGTCGGCCTTCAAAGCTGCCAGGATGTCGCCTTCTTTGACTATCTGCCCAACCTTTACATTCACCTGCTCAACCAACCCATCCGTCCCCCAGGTCAGCTGTACAAGCTGACTAGCGCTCAGGTTGCCGGTTGTCTCGATCTTATCTGTTATAGTAACCGTCGAAACAACACCTTCACTGGCGGCAGTATCACTGGAACTGGAAGTTCCAGAACAGCCTGACAATAAAAGCGCCGCGACCAGGCCGATTATTACAATGGTTCTTGGCGTTGAATTATCTTTCATCATGGCTCATCCTTAATTATTAAATTTTGTATTTAATTATTATAGGGAAAGGACAATTTGAGAGGTGTGTTTTTTGTAGGTAAATTGTGTGTAAATTATGTAGAATCAATTTTGGCTTGAAAATTGTTATTTTTCATTATTGATCACCTTCCAAATTAATAACAATAGTCATTGATCAACTTTTTCTGACAGGCAGAATTGTCTTTTTTTACCAGGGAAACTGCCCGCTTAAATATGCCGGTAATAACAAGCTTAAATCTGTCAGCCAAAAGATAACTGTCAGCGGAACTACCGGAACATCGTTTGGTTTCAGGGCCTGGAATAAGTATGAAACTGCGGGAGCAGATATGACATCCTGATTAACATTTTCTTTGAAAAAGAGATCAGTTAAAGTTGACACTCAATCGATCGATTACGACCTGACCCAGCCTGAATTCCAAATGAAACTCTTCACGCTGACAGCCTCCGGTGATTTTGACTATATCGAAGTAAAGTATGAATACCAGGGATATGGAACGGTGTAAAAATATGAATTCCAATGCAATTGGATACCCTTAGAAAAGTCATCCGGCTGATCAATTTCCAAAGCCAACAAAAACAGGCTGCTTCAACTGGCAGCCTGTTTTTTATTATTTTATTTTGTTTATTTACATTGCCCGTGCTTTGCCCAACAACTCTGCGATTATCGCTTCCGGCGAGGCGGGCAGCATGTTATCCTGGAAGTAAAGCATGCCCATCAAAGGCATCTCCATGATGAAGCCCATGATGTCCATTCCTACACCACCGCCTTCATCATCTCCATTAAAAGCCGCTCCCATCTGTTTCATCAGCTGATCGAACAACGGTTTTGCAACTACCTGTCCGCGGGAATCTTCCAGCCACTGCCGGACAGTTGATTCTTCATCCAATATGCATGGAAGTTTGAGTGTGCTCTGCAGGGTGACAACTGCACTGCAGCGGATATCCCTCGAAGAAGCTCCTATAAAAATGTCAAAATCGCCGTTTTCTGTAATCCACTGACCGTAGCGGTTGTGATAAAAAGCAAAGGATCTGAAATCAAGTGTGATGCTGACTTTTTTCGTCTCTCCGGGCTGCAATTCAACTTTGGCAAAGCCTTTCAATTCTTTTTCTGGCCGCTGCAGGCTGCACTTCTGATCGTGCACATAAACCTGAACGATTTCCTTCCCAACTGTCGTGCCGGTATTTGTCACATCCACACTGACAGTTAATCCGTCCACATCCCTGATGGATGAGTCGGAAAGCTTCATATTTTTATATTCAAAACTGGTGTAGCTCAAACCAAAGCCAAATGGAAATTGAACCGGTACCTGTTTTGCGTCGTAATAGCGGTAACCAATGAATAAACCTTCACCATAACGGACCTGCTTGTTTTCACCCGGGAAGTTGAGAAATGCGGGCGTGTCTGATAGCCGCACAGGATATGTCTCAGCCAGCTTTCCGGACGGGTTAATGCGGCCATAAAGTACATCTGCAATGGCAGCCCCACCAGCCTGTCCCATCATCCATGCTTCAAGTACCGCTGCCACACCGCTGATCCATTCAGCCATCACAACAGGAGCACCATTATTCAGGATAACCACTGAATTGGGCTGAACAGCACTGACTGCCTTTATTAACGCGATTTGCTGGACAGTAAGGTCCAGGTCCTGCCTATCATAACCTTCCGATTCTTTGTAGGTCGGCAAGGCGATATATAACAGAGCTGCATCCGCCGCCATCGCCAATTGGACTGCCTGGTCGATCATATCCTGGCGGAAAGTTTCATCTGCAGGGTAGCCTTCAGCATAGGTTATTTCGGCATTGCCAGCCCGGTTCTGGAGTTCTTTAAATGGCATAGCCACCCTGGTGGGGTTGATGTGTGAGCTGCCGCCGCCCTGAAAATGAGCTTCTTCAGCGGCATGTCCTATTACAGCGATATGCTGTTGTCCTTTTAGCGGCAGTATACCGTTATTCTTTAACAGCACCATACCTTCACTGGCGATTCGGCTCGCAAGTGCATGATGTCCATCCATATCAAAACTGCCGCCTTTCGGTGTTTGAGCGGCTTTGAAAACAATACCCAAGATTCGGCGTACCGATTCATCCAGTACTGATTCATCCAGCTGCCCGCTTCGGACAGCTTCAATAACAGCTTTCACTCGCCTGTCCCGCGGTCCGGGCATCTCCCAATCCAGGCCGGCTTTCAGCGCAGCTACCCTGTCATGCACAGCACCCCAATCTGATACGACCAGTCCTTCAAAACCCCATTCATCCTTGAGGATCTCTCTCAGTAAATGAGTCTGTTCGGAGCCATAATCACCATTGATCTTGTTATAAGCGCACATAACCGTCCAGGGTTTGGCCTTTTTGACTACCTTTTCAAACGCCGGCAGGTAGATCTCCCGTAAAGTTCTTTCATCGATCTGCGCGTCAACAACAAAGCGCTCGAATTCCTGGTTGTTAGCAGCATAATGCTTCAAGGAAGTCCCAACGCCTTTGGATTGGATTCCCTGTACCAGGCTGGCAGCCATTTCACCTGCCAGGAATGGGTCTTCAGAAAAATACTCAAAATTGCGGCCTCCCAGGGGTGACCGCTTCATATTAACACCGGGTCCGAGGAGTACATCCACATTCAAGGCTATACACTCTTCTGCAAGCGCCTGCCCCATCTCCTTCAGCAGGTCAACATCCCAGCTGGAAGCCAGGCTGGAGGCTGTTGGAAAACATGTCGCCGGCAGACTTGTTGAAGTCATGGTATTAAGATCAGCCACTCTCCTAACGCCATGAGGCCCATCCGAAACGATCATGGCAGGTACACCCAGCCTATCAACCGGCGTTGTAGACCAGGAGTTTAAGCCAGTACACAGGGCAGCCTTTTCTTCAAGAGTCATTTGTTGGATAATTGTTTTTATATCTGTCATGTGGTTTCTCCTCAGGATTAAGAATAAAGTCTGTGAATTTTATCCTAAAAATTCCATAAAGAAGTCAAATTAACCTAACATTTCAAGCGCTATAATTCATCCATGGCTGATCACTATTACAATTACGATGAAATGAGCAAAGACCTGGTGCATAACCAGCATTATCGCAAAAAAATCATTGAACGAAAGAGCGGGTTGATTGTTCTTGCCATTCACGGCGGGGGGATAGAGCCGGGAACTTCCGAGCTTGCCATGGCGATCGCCGGAAAAGAACACTCATTCTACCTTTTTGAAGGCACCGGCGGCCGTAACAATGATCTTCACATCACCAGCACACGTTTTAATGACCCTGAATGCCTGTCGCTTGTGGCAAAACACTCATCGGCAGTTTCCATTCATGGATTTATTGAAAGTGAGAACGACCCGCAGATTTATATGGGTGGTTGTGATCGTCTCTTGATGAATTTCCTATTGGAAGCATTGAACGCGAATGGATTCCAATCCCTGGTAAACACCAAAAAATATGCCGCAACAGATCAAAACAATATTTGTAACCGCACTTCCAGCGGAAAAGGGGTACAAATCGAACTTTCTGGAACATTTAGAAGACAATTATTCCAAAATTACTCTTCCCGCGGCGGCAGAATGAATGTCACCCCCGAATTCACCCGTTTTGTTCAGACAATACGAAATGTATTGAGCCAATCTTTCTAAGTAGTTATTTTTCAGCCGCATTCCAGCCAGCCAAATCCCACAACAAGGGACAATTTTAAGTAATGAAGTAAATAAAATCCCCTGCCGTTTCGAAGGACATGGGATTTTGTTATTCAAAATATTATAGCTTCCAATCCGTCAGATTGGTGCCGTTATAGCGAAGAGCAATCCAGTTTTCCGCAGAACCGGTGGTCTTGCCGGAGATTCGGCCCCATATACCGCCAGCCGCAAGTTTTACCTGGTCGAGAATGGCACTCTCGCCGTAATATTTGTAAGCTACCACCGGATTGGTCGTTCCTGGACCAGATCGAACATTCATCCGTGGAAAGCCCCTGGTCTTGACCGTTTTTGGCAGCAGACTGTCCACGCTGACCAGCTTACTCATATCCACCCACCAGGGTCCGCCAAGAATAGGAACAAATACAGGCTTTGCCCTTTCACCCCAGCCATTAGCCTGGTTGTAGTCATAAACCATGTGAACCAGGTTGGGATCATCATTCGCATTAAATTTTGTCAGATCGATCGTTGAGACATCGACTAATGGTGTCACATCGCCGGAACCGCCGGGCATGGCAGCAGCAGTATTGAACATCCCAACCCCTTCCACCCTGCCCCAGCCATCCACGATCTCTTCGATCAGATCGGAAGAGCGTCGTGTAGGGAAAGAGTGTTCAGAGCCGTGGAG
>CAZBRI010000165.1:0-6805 GCA_964494055.1 uncultured Anaerolinea sp. | reverse complement strand
GATAGCTTCAGGTGACTGGAGTTCAGACGTGTGCTCTTCCGATCTTGGCTGGCTGTATTGCTCAGTATCTGGGCACCTCTTGTTTCTCTCGCCAGGGTGTCAATGGGGGTCCACTATTTATCTGATGTCGCCGCAGGGGCATTAGTCGGCATCGCAGCGGTTTTTTTCACATGGTCAATTTCACCGGGGATTTTTGAAGCGATTAATCAATTTCTATTAAGTACATCTGGTTTACACCTGTGGTGACATCACAAACGATTATGAAATAATGACTTAATCGTCAGAAAACGGGGAATATATTGTACTTTCCTGATTATTAATATAATTTTCCTGACGTTTGGCATGACTCTGCGTGTTTGTCGGCACTCGTCAGCCTAACAGTAAAAGGTTACAATTTGATTTAATCAATTTTCAGAATTTTCTGTGTCAAATCCATTCCAGGAGAATATTTAATGACTATCCAGCTTGACGGATCATCTTTAACCATAGAAAAACTTGTCGCCATTGCCCGCAATAACGAAAAAATCGAACTTGCACCGGCTGCCTTGGAACGTATAAAGGTCTGCAGGGCGATGCTTGAGGAAAAACTTGCCAATCATGAAACCATGTATGGCACCAATACCGGCATCGGTGAATTTTCTGAAAAGATATTATCGGACGATCAGGTACTAGAATTCCAGCGCTACCTGGTGTACAACCATGCGGCCGGCATCGGTGACCCGGCCCCGATCGAATATGTTCGCGCAGCACTGGCTGGCAGGATCAACGTACATGCCCATGGAAATTCCGGATGCCGTCCAGAGATCACCCTGACCTACGTTGAGATGCTCAACAAAGGTGTTACCCCGGTGGTATGCCAGAAAGGTTCTGTTGGAGCAAGCGGGGACCTCGCACCCATGGCTCAGGCAGCCCTGCTTTTAATGGGTGAAGGCGAGGCCTATTACCAGGGGGAACGCTATCCCGGAAAGATCGCGATGGAAAAAGCCGGGATTGCCATCCCCGGGTTGATGGCGAGGGACGGCCTGGCTGCGATCAACGGCTCAAACCTGCTGACAGCCATGAGCGCACTTCACATCTATGATATGGAGCGGTTTCTACGGCAGGCCGAGATCTGCGCTGCCATGTCAATCGAAGCCCTGCTGGGCAACTTAAAGCCCTACAATCCTATGCTTCATGAACTGCGCGGCTTCCAGGGTTCCATCATCAGCGCAAGAAATATTCTGCTATGTGTTCAAGGATCTGACCTGGCTACCGGAAAAATGAAAACCAAAGTACAGGATGCTTATTCCATGCGGTCAACCCCGCAGGTTATCGGCGCTGCAAGGGATGCCATCGGATATGCCCGCAGGCAGGTGGAAATTGAATTGAACGGTGTCGGAGACAACCCGATCTTTGTACCGGAATTAAAACTCACCCTCACCGGGGCAAACTTTCAGGGTTCACCGGTTGCCCTTCCCATGGATATGGCAGGGGCCGCCATCACCATGGTCTGCGTTTTATCTGAACGGCGCCTGAACAGGCTAACCAACCCGGCATTGAGCTCCGGGTTGCCTGATTTTCTTGCTCACAGCCCCGGTTTTTTCTCGGGTTTAATGCTCAGCCAGTACACAGCTGATCACCTGATCGTTGAACAACGTATCTTATCTGCTCCAGCATCCATTCAATCCATCCCGGCAGCAGCCGACCAGGAAGATTTTGTTTCCATGGGTATGAACACCGCCATAAAAAACGGGCAGATACTGGACAATGCCTTCGGTATCCTCGGAATCGAATTCATGGCAGCGGCACAGGCATTGGACTTCAGGGAATTTACTCCCGGAAAAGGTACAGCAAAAGCCAGGGAAATTATTCGAAAACATGTTGCACATCTTGAAATTGACAGGCCCCTGTACGCTGATCACAACACGATGAAAAACCTGGTGAAATCAGGTGAGATACTGGCTGGTGTCGAAGAAATATTAGGACCGCTAAGCTGAGAATAATCGCCTTTCTCATGACAGCAGAACAAAAAAGGCATTAACAAATGATCACTAACGAAATTAATTTCTTTTCTGAAAGTCTTGGAATGCACTGTACATTGAATGTACTCCTTCCACAGCGTTCACTTGCAGATATCCAGAAAAAGAGCACTCCAAAATACCGGACACTTTACCTGCTGCACGGCCATTCAGATGATCACACAGCCTGGCAGCGCTGGACTTCGATTGAAAGATACGTGGAAGGAATGAACATGGCAGTGGTGATGCCCGCGGTTCACCTCAGTTTTTACACCGATATGGTTCACGGCGGGAAATACTGGCAATTCATCAGCGAAGAAGTGCCTGCATTGGCGAGAGACATGTTTTCTCTTTCAGACAAAAGGGCAGATAATTTTGCTGCAGGCTTATCGATGGGCGGATACGGTGCCTTTAAATTAGCGCTCGCTCATCCCGACCGCTATGCTGCTGCAGCCAGCCTTTCCGGAGCACTTGATATCAAAGAAGTTGTCACCTCCCATGGTGACCCGAATGAGGCTTTATGGCTGGAAGAAATGCGCAGCATCTTTGGTGATCTGCGAAAAGTAGCCGGCAGTCAGAATGACCTGATTACCCTGGCAAAAAGTACATCCGTTGCAGCGAAAAAACCAAAATTATTTCAATGCTGCGGTACGGAAGATTTCTTATATGTTGATAATCAGCATTTTCGAGATAAGCTAAAATCACTCAACTTCGACCTGACATATGAAGAAGGACCGGGCGATCATAATTGGGCGTACTGGGATATGATGATACAGAGAATTTTAAACTGGCTGCCTAAAAAATAATTCGCTGAGCATTTTGAAAGAAGGTCAACAATTGGTTATTCACATTGTTGACCTTCTTTTTTTTACCCCTAATTGATGATGCAAAATCACCTTGCTTAAAAAATTGCCCATGATATGATAATAATATAAGCTGTAGATGATAATAGTTGCAATAAGGATCATTTAATGAGCTGTACAGAAGACATTTCCGAATCAATACGTTCACGGGGTTTCCGTCTCACACCTCAAAGGATGACGATTCTGCAGGTTTTGCAGCATTCAGGTGAACATTTATCGCCGACTGAAGTGTTTGAGCTTGCCAGGATCAATCTTCCCGGTTTGACAGAAACAACAGTCTATCGAACGCTGGAATTTCTTGTTAATAACGGGTTTGCGTTGGCAGCTCATATGGGAAGCGGGAAACTCGTTTACCAGGTGGGAGGACACGACCATCACCACGTTATATGCCAGAAGTGCGGTGCAGAATCTGAAGTCAGCCACGCTCAGGTCACCAGCCTCTACCAGCACATTGAAGCTTTGACCGGTTATCAGCTTACAACCAGCCATCTATCATTTTTTGGAATTTGCCCGGCCTGCCGGCCAGTTTAAATTGTTCAACAAGATTTTTTAAGGATTTTAAAATGTTTCCCAATTTATCAGTAAAAAAATCGAAATTTTTGATTATTTATTTCCTGGTTCTTGCTGCCTGGCTTTCCACAACAGCCATGCATATCCCGGATGGTTATTTGAGCCCGCTATCATCCCTGGTGATGTTTCTGCTTGTCCTGCCATTCTGGTTGATCGGGGCCAGGAAAATTCGTGAATCCATGAATGCCCGCAGTGTTCCACTTATTGCACTGCTGGCAGCATTTTCTTTCGTAATTATGATGTTTAATGTGCCTTTACCCGGTGGAACAACCGGTCATGCGACCGGTGCCGCCCTGGCAGCCATCATCCTTGGACCGGAAGCTGCGGTTGTGGCTGTCTCAATCGCATTAATCATCCAGGCATTTTTCTTTGGGGACGGCGGGGTTCTTGCGATCGGCGCGAATTGCTTCAATATGGCGGTTGTGATCCCTTACGTGAGTTATGCCGTTTATCGAATGGTTTTAAAGAACAATTCAACCGGATCATCCCGCCGTTTTATTGCAGCAGCCCTTGGCGGATGGACAGGCGTAACCATTTCCGCCTTTTTAACCGGTGTTGAGTTCGGACTTCAGCCCATCCTGTTTCATGCAGCTGACGGGTCGCCGCTCTATGCTCCATTTGGTTTGGAGATCTCAGTACCGGCCATGGTGATTCCGCATATGCTGGTGGCTTCCGTCGTCGAAGGACTTTTGACAGCCCTGGTTGTGGTCTACCTGCAGCGCTCGAACAGCAGCATCCTTGAATTATCTGAAAATAAGTTCGCTGAAAGTAATGATGGCGGACAACATAAATTAAGACCGTTCATTGTCGGTCTCTTTATTCTGATCGCAGCAGCCCCGCTCGGTCTTCTCGCACCGGGTACCGCCTGGGGTGAGTGGGGAACCGGTGAACTGACTAAAATTGGACTTAAATCGATACCAATCGGGCTTGAGAAATTATCCACTTTATGGGGCGCACCATTAGCCGGTTATTCACTGCCGGGTTTAGGAAACACTAACCTGGGCTATGTATTATCTGCCGCTTCAGGTATCCTGATCACCGGCTTGCTGGTATGGCTGTTCAGTTTGTTACTGACACATACAGGCAGCAATAAAAAACAAATTTAAGAATATTCATCCGGGAAGGAAAATCCTTCCCGGTCATTAACAGGATTAGTCAAAAATAATGGATAACCTATCCGCCCGCCCGCATACTCACCGGCAGAATAATGTTTTGGAGCATACACTGCAGGGTATTACTGAATCATTGGAACGAGCCCTTTTTGCCGAGGAGATCAGCAGCAAACCCGGATTCTTTCAATCACTGGATCCACGGGTCAAGATTGTCGCTGTTCTTGCTTTGTTACTTTCGGTCAGTTTTTCCAGGAGCCTGCCAGTCATTGCAGGAATATATTTCGTTACCCTGGTCATTGCCCTCAGATCATCTGTCCCGGCTGGATTTTTTATTAAAAGAGTGTGGCTGGCACTTCCTTTTTTTACCGGAATGATCATTTTACCGGCATTATTCATAACGCCCGGCCCTACCCTGGTACAGCTGCCGCTGGGGCTGGTGATTACCCAAACAGGCATGATGAGCAGCCTGTTCCTGTTATTAAGGGTGAGCAGTTCTGTCTCATTAACCTTGCTCCTGATCCTGACCACCCCCTGGAACACAGTTCTTGGAGCATTGACTGTATTAAAGGTTCCGGATGTATTCATTTTGATTTTGGGAATGACATACCGGTATATTTACCTGCTGCTGCATTTGGCAAATGACATGTTTCTTTCACGGAAAAGCCGCGTTGTGGGCCGAATTGATTCCGCGGAGAACCGCCGCATGCTGGCAGCCATCAGCGGGACGCTTTTAAGCAAATCACTTGGCATGAGCAGTGACGTTTACCCGGCCATGCAGTCACGCGGTTTCAGGGGCACCATCGTCACGCTGAAACCATTCAAAATGCAGCGGCACGACTGGATGTGGCTGATCATTTTTATTCTTCTTTCAATTACCTTTATATACCTGGGAAAATAATGAATACTACTCAAAACACTGATCGAACCCCGGCAAAAACAGTCATCTTTGACGTGCAACAGGCTGCTTTTGCTTATGATGGAAAACATACCGCCCTGGATAACATTAACATGACCATTCATGCGGGTGAGTGTGCAGCCATTCTAGGCGCTAACGGCTGCGGCAAAAGTACCTTTTTAAAATTACTGGACGGCTTATATTTCCCCACAAGCGGATCAATCACAGCTTTTGGCAGCCCGATCACTGAAGAAGCACTGCGTGACGATGATGCCAACTTTGCTTTCCGCCGTAAGGTCGGCCTGGTTTTCCAGGATACCGATGTACAGCTATTCTCGCCTTCTGTTCTTGATGAATTAGCTTTTGCCCCGCTGCAGCTTGGTATGGACCGGGAAGAGATCAACCGCCGGGTGGATTGGGCACTGGAAACCTTAAGGATCGAAAAACTGCGCGACCGCGCCCCTCACCGCCTGTCCGGTGGAGAAAAAAGACGAGTCGCCCTGGCCTCTGTGCTGACCCTTGACCCGGAAGTCTGGCTGCTTGACGAACCGACCACAGGACTGGATCCACGCAGTCAGAGCTGGCTGACCGAGTTTATATTGCATCAGCGTGAGATCGGGAAAACAGTTGTTATTGCCACACATGACCTGGTGATCGCTGAGCAGGTTGCCACAAGCATGTTTGTTTTCAGCGAAGAACATACCATTACTGCATCCGGCTCTCCGAAAGAAATTCTTTCAGACCACGAACTGCTTCACCGCTGCAATCTCGCTCATTATCACCTTGATCCGATTTTTGCAAAATAAAAAAGTAGAAAAATTACAGGTTTTCAGATCAATGCGGTATCAGGAATTCGCCGAGCAGCAAAAAAATGACGAAGATGCATGGAAGGATGCTGACCCACACCAGCCAGGACCTGTCACCTTTTTTTATCAGGGCAATGAGACCGAATACGCTGGAAGTAATCCCGACAAGGAGCATGGCAATCCCATAATACGGAAGGATCATTTCCTGGTAAGGAATACCACTTAAGACCGGCATGAACATCACGCCATTAAACAAAAACATGATAAAAAATAATAACAAAAGCCAGGCGGCTGTCTTCCCTGATTGTGAAACAGGTTTCCCCAAAAATTTTTTCGCTGGCATTCCTGTGACATTTTCAGATTCGACCGTTTGCATGGAATACCTCCTGTGAACAACCAATAAAAAAACGTGATTAATTGGTAAATTATATTAACCTATTACAAAATTCCCTTACTTATTTTCAGTATATCTCGGGATGATCTTCTTTTCTACTATTAATACTTTCCTGTCATTGGCCGGGGTAGACTTTACCACCTGTGGTCGCCCGGTGTTTACCACCTG
>CAZBRI010000164.1:0-6821 GCA_964494055.1 uncultured Anaerolinea sp. | reverse complement strand
AAGCATTTTTTCAGACAGGTCTGTGATAAAAATATTTTGCAGGTATGGTTTGAGCCCTATAGTAATTCGGCCTGTACCGCCGCCTGCGTCTAATAATATTCCATCAACAGGAAGATCCAATAATTCAATCATTTTTTGCAATCTTGAGAATGGGATTGCCTTATCGTATATTGGAGCAATTAATCCGAAATGATCTATCAATATGAACTCTTTATTTTCGTTAATATCAGGAGAAATGCCTATTTTCCAATCGTAATCAAGCCCCGAATTTCCTCGAGGACCGTAGGACCGATGCCAGGTACTTTGAGCAGATCTTCGATACGGGTATAAGGACCATTTTGCGTCCGATAATCGACAATCTTTTGTGCGGCAGTCGGTCCAATACCTGGAAGCTGATCCAGCAGAGCGGTATCGGCTGAATTGATATTTACCAGTGCTCCGGCAGGCGGGGTGGGTGTAAATAAAAGGCCATTACCCCCGATGTTCAAAACAGGCGTTGGCAGCTGACCAGTACCAGGAATAAAAAACTGATCACCATCGGATACTTTATCTGCAAGATTTAACTGCGAATAATCAGCATTGCCAAGAAATCCGCCTGCAGACTCGATCGCATCCACCAGGTGACTATCCACAGGTAAGCGATAAACACCAGGGTGCTTTACGGCACCATTAACATACACAACAATCGGCTTTGGGGTCGAAGACGGCATTAATTGTATTGGTACACCGACAGGTGTTCTGACAGATAAATACATCAAACCACCTACCAATAATCCCAGCAATACTCCTATAATAAGAGTAAGAATACTCTTCATCCTGCCTCCAGCCATACCTTTGAAAAAATTTTTAATTCGTAAACTTTACCTATGAATTTTTTTAATACAGGATGGTTATTTTTCAATCACCATTACCAACATTTTTGCATCAACAAGTTTTAAGGAAAAGATTAATCCTGCCAACTTTCGTAAACGTAAAAAATATGAGGGCAATTCGTTGTCATTTTCAACTACACGAAAACCAAATTGCTGGTAATAAGAACCGAGTTTATCCCTGCAAGTTAAATATAACGGGCGCGGGGCCTGTTTCAACAAATAGGTGATTATGATTTTTCCCAATCCTTGCCCCTGATATTTCGGGACAACAGCTATTGAAGCAAGCTCTAAAACACCATGGCTATGCGTCTTGAGCTGACCGCATCCGGCAAAAATATTTTCTTCTGTTTCTGCTATGATAAACCGCTGCCAATCCAAACCCATAGGATTAATTCCGGTTTCTCTCACAAGAGACTTAATTTTGGCAAGGTCATTTTTATCAGCCTTGCGAAGACTAAAATTTAACAAAGTTCACCATTTTATTGAGTTTGCTAAAAATATCAAGATTATCAGTCAGACGAGTTTTTCAAGATTTGAGTAATTCTTCAAGCATTGAACGTGTCAACTGAGCATCAGCTTTACCCTGCATCTTCTTCATGACTTGTCCAACAAAGAAACCCATCAAACCAACTTTGCCAGTTTTATATGCGCTGACTTCCTTTGGAGATTCTAGGATCACAGCCTCGACAGCCTGCCGGATGGCACTTTCATCGCTAACTTTGGCCAGGCCTTCAGTTCGAACAATATCTTCAGGCGATTTTCCTGAATTATTTACTTTATCAAGCAAAGATTTGCCAGTATTTGTATTGATCGTATTGGCATCGACCATTTTTATGATACTGGCTAAATATTGCGGAGTCAAAACCAACTCACCAGCAATTTTTCCAGTTTCTTTTAACATACGCAATACATCATTGATCAACCAGTTTGAAACGCGTTTGACATCTCCTTGATATGCCAGTACACATTCCATAAAATAATCTGAAAGAGAGCGCTCACTTGTGAGAATATCAGCATCATAATCCGGCAAACCGTATTCTGAAATAAAACGGGCTTTACGCTGAAGCGGCAGCTCAGGAAAATCTTTCAGGATCTGAGATCTCCAGGCTGTATCCATGTAAATTGGTAACAGGTCGGGTTCTCTGAAATACCTGTAATCCGCTTCTGTCTCCTTGGATCTCATTTTCTTTAATGATTGATTGTCTTCATCCCACTCAAGTGTCCAGGCTTCAATCCGCTGACCATTTTCATATTCACGCGTCTGGCGGATGATCTCTTTCTCAATCGCTGCCCTGACTGCTTCAATTGAATTGACATTTTTTATTTCAGTTTTGGTATTTAGTATCGTTTCACCCTTCAACCTGAGTGAAACATTCGCGTCACATCGCAGCTGACCTTTTTCCATATCTGCATCTGAAACACCGAGCCAGCGCAATAATTGGCGAAGGCGGTTGAGATAATTTGCAGCCTCATCAGCAGAATGAAGATCCGGGCCTGTGACCATTTCTATCAATGGGACACCGCAACGATTGAAATCAATCAGTCTACGTCCATGTTCGGTTTTGGTTTTACCAGCATCTTCTTCAAGGTGGAGCTTCCATATGGTTACCCGGGAGGTTGAATTATCCCCCTGGGGAACATCCATATATCCGCCTTTTGCCAGTGACCGGTCATATTGTGTAATCTGGTAACCTTTTGGCAGATCGGGATAAAAATAATTTTTACGGTCAAAAAACGAGATATCGGGAATATCTGAATGCATCGCCTGGGCTAGAAGAACACCTTTTTCAACTGCCCGTTTATTCAGGACTGGCAGAACACCCGGCATTCCGCAGCACACCGGGCATATATTTGTATTTGGACCGTCATTCCAGGAATCAGCTTTACAGGAACAAAATATCTTGGTTTGGGTGTTAAGTTGTATGTGGGTCTCAAGTCCAATTACTGCTTCATATTCCATGGAATTTTCCTTATTGGTGATATTACTCAATTATAAAGCGTTTATTATTGAATAAGATACAAATTGGATTTCTTTCAACTATTAATGCAGGAAACTCTGATAATATACAAACTCATTTAACCTTTTTCACAATAAAAATTGATAACAAAAAGCCGACAGAAATAAATATCTCTGCCAGCTATTTGTAGTGCAGGATAATTCCTGCATTAATCACCCGTTTTGGCGGTCAGCCTCTGGGCATAAACGATGGGAATTGTCGTTATCAAAACAACCAGCATCGCCGCCACATTGGTCAAAGGCCTGTCTCTAGGTTTCAGCATTTGACCTAAGATCCAAATAGGAAGCGTTTCCTGCTGACCGGCAGTAAAAGTTGTAACAATGACTTCATCAAATGACAATGCAAAGGCTAGAATGCCGCCTGCCAATAAAGCAGTTCCGATATTTGGCAGGATAACATACCAAAATGTTTGAAATGAATTTGCTCCAAGATCCATTGAAGCCTCGATCAGCGAACCTCCTGTGCGGCGAAAACGTGCGAGCACATTATTATAAACAGTCACTACACAAAAAGTGGCATGGCCGATTACGATCGTCCAAAAGGAAAAAGGAATGGATAACGAGCCAATTGCTGAGCGAAGTGCAATACCTGTCACGATTCCCGGCAGTGCAATTGGCAGTACAAGGAGAAATGAAATTGCCTCTTTTCCGAAAAAATCTGTCCGGTAAACAGCTGCAGCAGCAAGCGTGCCCAGGATCAAGGCCAGGAAGGTTGAAATCAGCGCCACTTCAACTGAAAGAATTAATGACTGGAATAGATCCGGATTTGAAAAAGCCAGAGGGATCCATTTTAGTGTCAAACCCGGGGGCGGGAATGTATAAGCTGAGTCTTCCGTGTTGAATGCATAAAGAAAGATCAAAACTATCGGAAAATGTAAAAAAATAAGAACCAGGTAAACCGATATTTTCAGCCAAATTGAAGCAGGGCGGTCATCAGAATGGCTTGCTTTTGAGATTTTAGAGAGCATCTAGAGCCCCCAGTTTGCGGGCGATGAGAAGATAAGTGATCATGATTACGATAGGTCCCATCGTAAATGCTGCAGCCAATGGAATATTTCCTGACGTTCCTTGAAATGAAAGTACAGCTTTCCCAATATAGTAACTTGAATTTCCAAACATCGAGGGTACGATAAAATCTCCAAGGGTCAGGGAAAAAGTAAATATAGAACCTGCAACCACTCCGGGGATGGAAAGCGGCAGCAGGACAGTCCAGAATGTCTGCGTTGGCGTTGCTCCAAGGTCACCGGAGGCTTCAATCAATGTAGCTGGTACTCTCTCCAACGCAGTTTGGATGGGCAGGATCATATATGGCAGCCAGATATAGACAAAAACCAGGAAAATACCAGTCGTAGAGACAGATAATGATGGTCCGCCTACACCAGGAAGCTGCAAGTACCAATCCAGCAACCCGCCCAAATGAAGAATATGGGCGAACCAGGAGATGATGCCTTCCTGTGCTAGGATCAATTTCCAGGAATAGACACGGACAAGGTAACTTGACCAAAGCGGCAGGGTGACCAGGAGATAAAGGATGGTTTTTTGACGGGGATTGGCAAAGCAGGCCATGTAATATGCCAGCGGATACGCGATAATCACCGAGGCTAATGTTACTGAAGCAGCCATCAAAGTAGTGCGGGAAAATATATCCAGGTTGGCTGGTTCTAATAATTGGGCATATGTTTGCAGGGTAAATTGATGGATGATCTTGCCGGTAAAATCATCAAGATAAAAAAAGCTGTTTACCAGTAAACTGATCAGGGAGCCCAGATAAACTACAACAAACCAGGAAATCGGCAGAAGAAGCAAGAGGACCAATTCCAATTTCGGGCGGCGGTAGAGAAAGGTGGAAAACCGGTTAAGCATGACTTTCTCCCAAAAAGCGAACATGCTCTTTTTTCCATCGTAATTGGACAGGTTTTCCTTTCAGCAGGGTTACATCCATTGAAGTAGTTTTCAGGTTTTGTTCGACAACGACCAGGTCCCCGATATTTTCAAGTTCAACCAGGTAACGAGTATATAAACCGAGGTAAACCACGTCACGAACAAGACCGGCTGCTGAGAATTCGTCGTTTTCCGGGACGTAATCCAGGGGTGATAAATGTATTTTTTCAGGGCGGATTGAAAAGACCTGGTCGATACCAGTAATTCTCCTGGCCATTTCTCCTTTTACCAGATTGGAAACACCGACGAAACTTGCCACAAAAGTTGTTGCAGGATGTTCATAAATCTCAGCCGGAGTGCCAACCTGTTCAATCTTCCCGAGATTAAATACTGCAATCCTATCGCTCATTGTCAGAGCTTCTTCCTGATCATGGGTGACAAATATGAATGTGATCCCTACGCTTTTTTGAATGGATTTCAATTCAACCTGCATCTGCTGCCGAAGCTTGAGATCCAGTGCCCCCAGCGGTTCATCGAGCAGTAAAACCCGGGGATGGTTGACAAGGGCCCGCGCCAGGGCGACTCTTTGACGCTGGCCGCCGGACAGCTGGGCAGGTTTTCGATCTTCATACCCTCCAAGGCGAACAAACTCAAGCATTTCATTGACCTGTTTTTTCCGATCAATGGCGGGGACTTTTTTGATCATCAACCCATATGCAATGTTTTCACCAACTGTCAGATGAGGAAAAAGTGCATAATCCTGGAACACTGTATTCACCGGACGTTCATAAGGAGGCAGCTTTGAGACATCCTGCCCGTAAAGGAGAATTTTTCCTATATCCGGTTGACTGAACCCTGCAATCATCCGCAAGCAGGTGGTTTTTCCAGAACCTGATGGGCCGAGCATTGAAAAAAATTCGCCATCCTTGATCTCAAGGTCTACCCCATCCACTGCTTTTACTTCACCGAACATTTTACGAACAGCTGAAAAACTTACAGCGATTTGATCACTCATGAGTAGAATCTTTCAATATGTCAACGAATAAATCCAGCCCGTCAATATAATTTTGACGGGCTGGAAGAATAGTTCAGGTTATTTTCCACCAATAATAGAAACGTAAGATTTCACCCATTCACTATAAGCGACACAGCTTTTTGTGCCGTCACCGCAATCAGCAGTCGGGGTTTTCCAAAATGAAATCTTATCAAAATTATCAGAACCGTTTGTTTTGCATCCTTCGGCACCGAGTAAGTCACTTGAGGAACAACCAGCTGGAACGGCTGGAACCGAACCAAACCATGCAGCTACATCACCTTGAACTTTTGGCTGAATGGAATGTTCCAGCCAGAGATAAGCACAATTTGGATGGGGTGCTTTTGAATTCATCATGGTTGTATCAGCCCAGCCTGTTGCACCTTCCTGGGGGAAAGTGCTGGCAATTGCCTGGCCGTTTGCTATCAATAGATTTACCTGATACGGCCAGGAGGAAGATGCAATGATGCCCTCATTTGTAAAATCTTCGACCTGAGTGGTCGCGTCATGCCAGTACTTGGGTACAAGTGTTCTCTGCTGCTGCAACAGCTTTACAACTGCATCAAATTGGGGTTGTGTCAGCCCGTATGGATCTTTAATCCCCAATTCAGGCTTTGTTGCCTTCAAATATAACGCAGCATCCGCCATGTAAATGGGATTATCAGGAGCCTGAACACGGCCTTTATTGGTTTTTCCGTCGGGTAAATTTTGTTCTTCAAATACAACTGACCAGGATTTCGGTGCTTCAGGAAATACTGTTGAGCTGTACATCAAGACATTTGGACCCCATTGATAAGGCACCCCGTAATGAATATTATCGACAGTGTGCCAGGGTGCATTTTGCAGACGGGGATCAACATTTTTCCAAGATGGTATGAGAGCCACATTGATCGGCTGAACAGTACCGCCAGCAATCAACCGCAGACTGGCGTCGCCGGAGGCTGTTACCAGGTCGAAACCACCCTGATTCATCAATGTGACCATTTCATCTGAAGTGGCAGCATCTTTGACTGTTACT
>CAZBRI010000163.1:0-6827 GCA_964494055.1 uncultured Anaerolinea sp. | reverse complement strand
AGCTTCAGGTGACTGGAGTTCAGACGTGTGCTCTTCCGATCTCTTCCCGCTGCAGTAAAGTTGATCAATCAGTTGAGCGATCAGGTCACAACGATTTCTGAAAATGAATTTGAATATGTGATGACTGTACATCAATGCCCGGTTTGCTGGGGAAGAGAAGATGTTAATAATCCTGTTTGTCAGCTAAGTGTAGGTTTACTCCAGGAATCTCTTAAATGGGTCTCTGGCGGCAGGGAATTCAATGTTTTTGAAAGTAAGTGCAAAGCAGCTGGCGATGTAAATTGTGAATTTTTAATCCAAAAAGAACCGTTGTCTTGACCTTTTTGGGAATATAATAAAATGCTTATTTCAAGTTCTGAAAATTCGTAATAAATCGATAACATTATTTTTTTGGTTAAATTTTTTATTTTGAGGTTCCTTTGCAAATTACGTTGATCATTCCCACATATAATGAAGCCCAAAATCTCCCGGCACTTTTGAGTGCATTATTCAATTTACCCTTGCCAGGGTTAAAAGTTCTTATTGTGGATGATAACAGCCCGGATGGTACAGGCGAAGTGGCAGAAAAATTAGCCATTGAATATCCCGGCCGGGTAACTATTCTACATAGGGCTGGAAAACTGGGACTCCGCACTGCTTACCTTGAAGGTATCAATTTAGCATTGGCTGCAGGTGCCGAGGCAGTCGGGCAAATGGACGCAGATTTTTCCCATGATCCTCAAAAATTGGTACCCATGGCCAAATCGCTGGAAACTGCGGATGTAGCCCTCGGATCAAGGTATGTTCCGGGCGGGAGTGTCGATGAACGCTGGCCGGTCTGGCGCAAATGGTTGTCGGCTTTTGGTAATTTTTATGCCAGGTCAATTCTAAACATGTCTCTGCGGGATATCACAACCGGTTACCGGCTATGGCGCAGGGAAACATTGCTGGGTATGCCGCTGGATAGAATCAAATCTAACGGATATATATTTCTGGTTGAAATGGCTTATATGGCTTATTCACTCGAATATAATTTCTCCCAGGTACCGATCCATTTTGCGGACCGCAGGTTGGGAAAATCCAAAATGTCATTCAAAATTCAGCTTGAAGCAGCATTCCGTGTCTGGCAGGTCAGAGCTCACTTTTCTGACCTGCGAAAAATTGGTAAAAAAGGCCGGGTGAAGTAAAAAAAATCACCCTTTTTTCTCCTGAGCGTGTTGATAATTTCTTGTTAACCCTGCCCATTCGTTGATCGATAATGATTCTGCTCTTCTCATCGGGTCAATACTGCTTTTTTCAAGAAGACTGACTGTTTCCGCTGAGGTCAATCTCAACCCTGCCGATAATGAATTGCGCAGGGTTTTTCTTTTTTGACTGAAACCTGCTTTTGCGAGGTGAAAGAAAGAGTAAAGAAGTTCAGTTTCAATGGCAGGTTCAGGCATGATGTCAATTCGAATAATGGCGGAATCGACCCTCGGAATGGGATGGAAAGCCTCAGCTGGAATGATATGAGTAATTTTTGGCTGGCCGAAGACCTGTATGCTCAGTGTGAGAAGGCTCATGTCGCCGGGTTTAGCGCAAATTCGTTCAGCAACCTCCTTCTGGATTGTCATGACGATCCTGCTTGGCCTGGGCGGTTTATCCAGCAGGTGCCGGAAGATTGCCGATGTGATGTAATACGGGACATTTGCGACAACCAGGAAATTCTCATTACCCATCAATTCGGCAGGTGAGAACCTCAGGATGTCTCCCTCAATGATCCGGACATTTGAATAATCTGCCATCTCGTTTTGCATCACTCTGACCAGATCATGATCTAATTCAACTGATACTACCTGCTTCGCTGAATTGGCAAGAAAATGGGTCAAACTTCCCAGTCCAGGACCAATTTCAAGGATGGTATCCGATTTACTGATTTCAGCTGAATTAATGATGTTATTGAGCGCTGATGGATCATGAAGAAAATTCTGGCCTAATCCTTTATCGGCCCGTAAATGATATTTTTTTAAAAGCATTTCAGGTGAGAAATTGGGGATGTTCATGGGCAGCTAAAGGTTCCTTCTCCGCGTGGCCGCGGGGTTTCAAATGTTGTTGTGTTCGGAGTTGTGACCGGCCAGGTTCCATTATCAAAACTTCGCACATATTGACGTAGTGTTTGGAAGTCGGCCTTGAAAATATAAACATCTTTTTTTACACCAATATCATATGTCCGTGCTTCTGTCAGCAATTCACGGGGGAAAGTTGTAAAGATGATGTTTTCAGGTTTTATAAATGCCGTCAGGCAGGCAAGCTGGGTGACGTCCTCGATTGATAAATCAGTTTGAACCGCATTAATAAAATGATCAATCAATTCCGGAACCTTTGGCAGAATGGCTGGGGATAAAACCTCGTTCTTTAATGCGCATAGTATTCTATTCTGTTGGTCTGCACGCGCAAAAACGCTGTATTCCCTGATCCTGCCGAGCATCAGGGTTTGCTCGCCGTTCAAGTGATGATAACCTGGGGCGAAATAGAGATCTTTCCGGACAGTCTGATCGGGTTTCCTTGCATCCACTGAAAAGGGTAAATTAATGTCAATTCCGCCGATGGTATCCACCATTCTGACAAAGGTTTGCATGTTAACTGCTGCGTAATGATCAGGGTTTGCACCAAAATTAAGCCCGAGGGTTTTGATCAATAATCCCGGTCCTTCATTTGCACCTGTGTAATAACCCATTCCAGGATTCCCATAAAAATAGGACTGGTTTAATTTCCCGTGCGTAATTCCATAATGATCTTCTATTCCAGGTATTTCAACCCACAGATCCCGTGGAAATTCCAAAACACTTATTTTAGGCGTCACAAAATCGATCCTGATATAACGTATGACATCTGCCAGCCCGTATAAATATGTTTGTGCCCGGGTATCAGAACCAATTGCCAGCAGGGTCATCCTGGCAGGGCCGCCGCAATAAGCGGGTTGTTCTGTAGGACTGGACACAGGTTCTAAATTCGCTTGATTATAAGAATCAGGTGAATTAGATATTGGTGAAGCTGATAGGTTTGTTTGGGTGCTGTTTTCACCAGGTACCCGGACAAAATCTTTCATAGAACCTGGACCATATCTCAAAACATCTTCATAGAACGTCCAGGCGAGAATGGACCACAGGCCGATGGCGGATATTAACAGGAACCGGATGATTATTTTTTCTTTTTTCTTCATCAGTTCAATTTAATTCGCTCGGAATGACTGCCGGGGGAGGACCGAGAAAATATACAGTATGATACCCTGACCAGGATTCATAATCTTCATCTGAAAATCCGAGGTCGATCCATAACCGGTGATCAGGAAACCCGCCGCCAACATCACCAATGACAGCGATGCCATACCCGGGAATATACACCTTGGTTCCTGATAAAGCATTGAATAATGATGGAACCATGGCCACCACCCCGCGTTTTACCGGTAACCCGCTGGCTGTTCCATACAAACATTTGGTCGTTCCAGACCTGCAGGGTGAATATGATGTCGTGTACATTTGCACCACCCGCCAATAATCCAGTTTACCAGCAGCCGTATCAAGCGACTGTATTGACGCGGCTTCACTCATCACGATCACGCTGTCAATCGGTTGCTTAATGACTGTTTCAGCCTCTTTTTTTGTGGATACTTCTACACCGTCCTCATAAAGTGTACGAATACGTATGACGGCCAATCCTGATTTTCCAACCTGTTTCACATTTTGTGTGCCTGCTGCCTGGTCTTTTGAATATTCGTTTTTTTTTGCATACGGAAGATATTTTTCCTGAATACTCACTTTTTCATTTACCCGAACGACGCGGATCTGTCCGTCCAGCGGTACTTGTTCCGTGTCGAGTGGAATACTGCGGTCCATCCCGGTTAGAGGAAGCCCGGCAGACGCCAGCACCTCTCCTACAGTTTGCCTGGTTGATTTGATTTTTATAGATTTTCCGTTCATCAGAATTAAATAATCCCTGGCGGGAAAATATCGGATGGACATTCCGTCAACGATTGATGTGTCAATTGCGGGATATATTTCATCCCCTTGATAGATGGCCAGTCCTAATTGCGTCAAAGCTTCACCTACAGTATCAGCCCCTGTTTGTAATTTTGTACTTCCATCCGGTGTAATAATTTGTAGATTGTTTTTTCTTTTAATATTAAATATATATCTATCCCGATAAGGCAATGGAAAATCATCCGGAATGACAGAGCCGCGAAACTCGATCCGGTCGATGGTTGACCGCTCAATGCCGGTTTCGGTGATGGCTTTTCCGGGTGTATCAGCCGATGTATTCAAGCTGATAATATTTTTCCCGTCAATTACGATGATATTTTTCTCCTGGCTGGCTGCCTGGCATCCAATCAGGAATAAAATAATCGGTAACCAAAAGAAGTACTTCACAAATTTATTCTAACATAATCAAACCTTCGAAGATTCAGATGTAATTACTCAGGGGGAAGTGAAAGAATGGAGATTCTAAAATTTTTGCTGAAATGCACCATGAGACAGGTATTACAAAATGAATATTCAACCTTTTGAATAAAATGATTAAATAAAAACTCCCCGGGCTGGTTTGCCCGGGGAGTAATATCTTCATTAGGCCTGCTGTAAAGCTTCCCAGCCCGCATAATGGGCAGAGTCGCCCAGTTCTGCTTCAATACGCAGCAGCTGATTGTACTTGGCAACACGGTCAGACCGGGCAGGTGCACCGGTCTTGATCTGTCCGGTATTAAGCGCGACAGCCAGGTCTGCAATTGTGCTGTCTTCAGTTTCACCGGATCGGTGTGATGTGACTGCACGCCATCCATTCCGGTGACAGGCTTCAACGGCTTCGATCGTCTCAGTCAATGAACCAATCTGGTTAACTTTGACCAGCAGTGCATTGGCAGCATTTTCTTTGATCGCTCTGCGGACTCTTTCAGGATTGGTAACAAGGAGGTCATCGCCGACGATCTGGCATTTGTCACCAAAGGTTTTAACAGCCAGTTTCCAGGAATCCCAGTCATCCTGGGCAAGACCGTCTTCGATTGAAACGATCGGGTAGTCCTTGATCCACTTGGCCCAGAATTCAACCATTTCCGGCCCGGTTAGTTTCCTGCCTTCCTTGCGCAGATTGTAAGTTTTGGTTTCTTCATCGTACAGCTCAGATGCGGCCGGGTCAAGCGCTATGGCTACATCCAGCCCTCTGCCAGCCTTGAAACCGGCTTTTTGCACGGCTGCAAGGATCACTTCCAATGCTTCGGCGTTGGATTTCAAGGCAGGGGCGTAACCGCCTTCATCACCCACCAGGGTTGCATAACCTTTTTCTTTCAATACCGATTTTAGTGCATGATAGATCTCTGCACCCCATCGAAGTCCTTCTGTAAAAGATCCGGCGCCAAAGGGCATTACCATAAATTCCTGCATGTCGGTTGATTGCCAGGCTGTGTGTGCGCCGCCATTTAGAATGTTCATCATGGGAACCGGCAGGACATGTGCATAAACGCCGCCAAGGTAGCGGTAAAGCGGCAGGCTGAGTGAATTAGCTGCAGCTTTTGCAACTGCGAGTGAAACACCTAGGATTGCATTTGCGCCGAGCTTGGATTTGTTAGGTGTACCGTCAATATTAATTAATTCATAATCAATGGCTTTCTGATCGGTAGCATCCCAGCCAAAAAGGGCATCCGAGATGATTTCATTGACATTTGAGACTGCTTTCAAAGTGCCCTTGCCGCCGTAACGTTTTTTGTCACCATCACGAAGTTCCAATGCCTCGTGAATACCGGTTGATGCTCCGGATGGGACGGCAGCGCGGCCCCATGAACCATCACCAAGAACGACTTCAACTTCTACCGTTGGATTTCCCCTGGAATCCAGGATCTCCAATGCAGATATGCTTTCAATTGTTGTATCCATAAAAAAATTCTCCTTGTTTGTTGTGCTGCCTAGTCAGGATATAAAAAAGAATTAGGCCCGACTGATTGGCAGAAATTTGATGAACAATATTTCATTTTGGGTGTGATCAAAAATCTTGGTTATATATCAAACCTTCTAAGTATAAACCAGAAAATGAGCAATATTGAATAAATTTCAAGGTTGTAATATCTTTCATACTTATTTGAAGTGATTACTCAAACCACAAAATCTGAATGATTCCTGTTGTTCTTTGCCAGGTTATTAAATAAGAAAGTCCACCTTGCCGGAAAATTTCTGGCTGGTGGACTTCAAATTAGAAAGAGCTAAATTATTTATCCAGTTTAGCGTTTTCCCTGCTGGCTTTCATAAAGCCAACAAATAGGGGATGCGGCCGGTTGGGTCTGGATAAAAATTCTGGATGAAATTGAGAACCGACCATGTAAGGGTGATCAGCCAGCTCGGAGATCTCAACCAGTTTACCATCCGGTGAGAGTCCAGAAAAAACCATGCCTGATTTTTCAAATTCTTCCCGGTAAGAGTTATTGAATTCCCACCGGTGCCGGTGACGCTCCTCGATGTAAGACACACCGTAAGAATCGCCGGCTTTTGACCCCTTTTGTAAATTGCATGGATACAAACCAAGACGCATGGTACCGCCCATATCTGTGATCGATCTTTGTTCATTCATCAGGTCGATCACAGCGTGTTGAGAACCGCGGTCAAATTCACTCGAATTTGCATCTTCATAACCTAAAACGTTACGTCCGAATTCTATGCACATCACCTGCATGCCAAGACAAAGACCAAGGTAAGGTACTTTATTCTCACGGGCATAGCGTGCGGCAATGATCTTGCCTTCTGTTCCTCGAGAACCAAAACCACCTGGAACGATGATGCCATGCGATTCCTTGATTAGATCCCAGCCCTTATCCCGTTCGAGATCGGCTG
>CAZBRI010000162.1:0-6834 GCA_964494055.1 uncultured Anaerolinea sp. | reverse complement strand
TCTTTCTTACCTGTTATTCCAATGGATAAAAACAAGGCAGGAGAAGTATGCAATTCTGCTGGGAACCCTTACCGGGTGCCTGTCACTGATTCGAGTCAATCCGGTATTCATTCTTCCCGGGATAATTCTGACTGGTATTTATCTTTTTTATCAAACACCAAGAGTGCTAATTAAACAATCTGGATTGTTAATCCTGGCATTTATAATTGTTTTTTCACCCTGGGTTTTCACAGGATTGAATGAAAGAGGAGAATCTTGGTATGTCCTGAAATTACAGGATGTCATACATTATCGCTATAAAATTATTACAGATATTACTCTTCCAGGAAATAATCAAATTAATATACCCGCTGTTGCTCCAATAACCAACACGGATGTACCTTCTCAACTGGTTCCACCGTCATCTGCCATTATTCCAGCACCTGGAAGTTCTATCCAGGCGCAAGTATTCTCTCCGCGACTGGGGAACAAGACAAACAGTCTCGCCTATATCATACCAAATCACTTCCTTCACAATTTCTCAACATCTCTTCTAGCTATTCCAGATTCTCCAGTGATCGAAAATCTGGAAATTCTCGGACAGAGAGTATATTGGAATGATAGAAATAATTGGGATGGGAATTTCCCAATTTCCCAATATTTTTTCATTTTGATCAACCTGGGAATGATCTGTTTGGGAATTGCGTACAGTTGGAGACAACATCAACTGGCAGGTTTGACCCCGTTGATCATTTTTATTTTTTATGATTTATCCCTTGGATTCGCTTTAAATTCAGGCAGCAGGTACATCGTACCAATTAATTGGATCCTATTTTTTTATTATGGAATCGGTATTTTAATCATCTTCAAAAATATCTTACGGTTTGTCAGTATATTGCCCGTTGGTGATGTTGAAATAAAGAAATCACCGGAGATCACTCCCGTTCGATTTAATAACCAAACTCTTATTGGGTATTTCATACTGTCCATTTTTATTGGAGCGATTCTTCCTTTCGCAAATTGGGGGATCCCTGCTATATTTAAAACTTCTTTCGAAAAATCAATTCCAATCACCCGGCCAAATGGCGGGCCAATTGGAACCAAACAAATTAACGGTTATATCCTTTATCCATATTACAATTCAGATAAAAGAACGATCTCATTCGATTTTCAGTCAAATACGAGTGTACAATCTTTTACGATTTCCAGAGCAAATCTGGTGGATAAAAACACAGTTTTTTTTCACGACCAGCCTGCAATAATTATTGTAGATGGAGCGCAGGAAATCCTTTCACTGAATTCCAATTCATTAAGTAAAAATGGTGTACCTGATCTAATCTGGCAGAAAAGCAAATAAATTTACATTGTTCCAAAAAGGGTGCTCTTGAATGCTTTATCATTTCCAAAAGAAATTGTAAATAGAAAAGTTGCCATCGTTCATGACGCATTGGTTGTTCCAGCAGGCTCTGAACGGGTTGCCCTGCAGCTAAGTGATATTTTTCCTGGTGCCCCAATATTCACATCAGCATACCTGCCAGAAAATACATTCCCCGAATTTAAAAAGAAAAATATTTTCACCTTGCCTTTTTCAAAATTTGTTAAAAATGAAAGGCAATTTAAAAGCCTGTACCCGATCTGGTACATGGGAGTTTCTTCTTTAGATCTTTCTGATTTTGATCTGATCATTTCCAATTCAAACTACCTGGCAAAATTTATCAATCCTCAAAAATCAACCACCCATATCTGTTATCTCCACAACCCGATACGTTTTCTATGGAAGACTGCCGGTTATTCTTCAAAAAGCCTGCCATTTGGGAAATTGAGTAAATTCGGAATTAATTTATTCCTGCCATTATTGCAAAGACTGGATATCTCCAGAACACAAAAACTGAACCATGTTCTGACAAACAGTCAAAATATGCATGATCAGGTGAAATCTATTTATGATGTTAATTCAACGGTCTTATATCCGCCGGTCGATGTCAGCTCATTCAAAATGTCTGAATCACCCGGGGATTATTACCTGTATGCCGGCCGATTAATCTCACACAAAAGGGCAGATCTGGCCATTCAGGCCTGCAATCAATTACACCGCCAATTGATCATTGCTGGAGACGGCCTTGAACGAAAATATTTGGAAAGTATTGCCGGAGACACAGTAAAATTTCTGGGTAATGTGACTGATCAGCAGCTAAAAAACCTTTATGCAAACTGCAAAGCGCTTATCTTTCCGAGTGATGAGGATTTCGGATTGGTGCCTGTGGAATCTCAGGCAGCCGGCAGACCTGTGATCGCTTACGGGAAAGGCGGTGCGCTGGAAACCGTGGTAGACTATGAAACCGGCTTGTTCTTTGAAAACCAAACAGCAGACTCCCTGATCAATGCAATAATAAAATTCGAGAATATAAAATTTGATCCATTAATCATCAGGCAGAATGCCATTAGGTTCGACCTGGTGGATTTTAAAAACAAATTAATGAATTACATCTGTTCAAGATTGTAAAAGAATATTTTATGCAAAACAGTAACCGATCGAAAATTCTATACATTTCCGGCCGAATGTGGCTGGAAAATATTTTATTGATCACCAATGACCTGTTATGTATCATCCTATCCTTTATACTCGCGAACCTGGTACGATGGGTCTTTCAAATGCACGGAAATAATAATCTATTCGACCCGCAGGTGCTGAGAACTTTTTACCTTGTGGTCATCTCCTCCCTGATCATGCTGGCTTTCTGGCAGCAATACCCGGGCTGGGGGCAGCTGACAGTATACGAAATAAAAAATATTTCAGAAGCTGTTTTCACCACCATTTTTATCGATGGTGCCATCATATTTCTCAGGGGTAATAACACTGAGTTCTCAAGGCCAGTGTTTCTATTTACCACGGTAATATCCGCCGTTGTTATTTCACTCGGCCGTTTGTTTACACGCAAGACAATCTCGAGGTTTTCCTGGTGGGGCGAGCCGGTAATCATAATTGGAAATTCTTCAGAAATAATCCAGGTATCGAAAAAATTATTCAGCTGTCCGCGCCTCGGGCTGCGTCCAGTCCTTGGCCTGTGTCTCGACAACGAATCACCAGCCAATTATTCTAAAATCGCCATAAAACCCTGGTCTCTTGACCTGCAAAACACCTTGCAAGCCTCCGATATAAAAACCAACATCATCGCCATCCCAGCCTCTGAACTGAAACAGGATTATCCCGAGGTATACCATTCAATCGGTGTGTCCTTTGAAAAAACCATCTTTGTGCTGGATAATGAAAACTTCAGCAACATGATGGCAAAGATCATCGATCTAAATGGAAGACCGTCCGTTGTTTCAACCTTGACCCTGCTCAATCCAGCTTTACGTTTGACAAAAACCATTTTCGAGATTTTGCTGATCCTTCTTTTTGCAATTCCGATTTTATTGATTGGAATTATCATCACGATTCTAATAAAACTCGATTCACCGGGACCAATTTTTTATTTACAAGAACGAACAGGTGAAAATCACAAACCTTTTTACCTGTATAAATTCAGAACGATGCTGAATAATGCGGATGAAATGTTGAATGATCTGCTCTCGGATCCTGCCGCCAAAGAGGAGTGGGAAACCTATCACAAGTTGAATTATGACCGGCGCATTACCCGTACCGGTCGGTTTTTAAGAAAATTCAGCCTGGATGAACTGCCTCAATTTATCAATATCCTTCGCGGTGAAATGAACCTGATCGGTCCTCGACCCCTTGTTCAAGCAGAAATTGAAAAACTGGGTGAAGCAGCCGCCATCCTGCTCAAAGTAAAACCGGGGCTTACTGGATGGTGGGAGGTCAATGGCAGAAACAAGCTTTCTTTTGATCAGCGTGTTCAACTTGACCTGTATTATCTCTTCAACTGGACAATCTGGCTCGACTTATTCATTTTTATAAAAACCATCTATGTGGTATTGTTTGAACGTAATGGAAAATAATACACCAAGCGGCTGGCTATGCGCAATATTCCAGAAATTGAACTTTTTACGGCGTCACAGGGATTTTGATGACACAAATATTTAGCCCCCGGTCATCAAAACACATTTATATCAATGGCAGATTCCTGACACAACCCCGTACTGGTGTTCAGAGATTTGCCCGTGAGTTATTGAATGCTCTGGATAAGGAACTGGAAAATCTTCCGGTGAAGAATTATTTTACCTGCCTGGTCCCGCCAAACACAATTAAAGACCAATTACCAGCCTGGAATAATATCCAAATAAAATATACAGGCAGATTGACTGAGAACTTATGGGAACAGGTTGAATTGCCCTTTTTTGCCCGTGATGGAATATTATTGGGATTATGCAACATCAACCCGGTTTTTCATTTTAATCAGTGCATTATTTTGCACGATGCCTCTGTCTTTGCCGTGCCCGGCGCTTACTCGTTCGCCTTCAAATTGAAATATAAAATTGTCATGACCATTATTGGGAAAACCTGCAAAAGGATAATTACAGATTCCCACTTTTCGAAAAATGAACTGATGCATTATTTACACATCAACGAAAATAAAATCTCGGTCATTCCCGGTGGATCTGAGCACATACTCACTGCATCCCCGGACGACTCAATTTTCGCTCGTTTCGACTCAGAAAACACTCCCTTTATTTTGGCGGTAGGCAGCAACAGTCCGCATAAAAATATAAAACAGCTTGTCGAAGTAATTGATGGCGATGTTGAAGGAAACTATAATCTCGTAATTGCTGGCGGGACATATTCCAAAGTTTTCAATATTGTTGAAATAAAAAACAATCCAAGGATCATCACCCTGGGCTTTGTAACCGATTCCCAGCTTCGTGCTCTTTATACACGTGCCGCCGCCCTGGTATTCCCTTCCATCTATGAAGGCTTTGGACTCCCCCCCCTGGAAGCCATGACCTGCGGCTGCCCTGTCATCTGCTCAGACATCCCGCCGCTGAAGGAAATCTGTGGAGATGCAGCTGAATATTTTGACCCAACGAAAAATAATGAGATTTCAGAAGTAATTAATAGATTTTTAAGCACCCGCTTTGCCCGCGAAAAGCAGAAAGAAAAAGGTTTTGACCAGGTGAAATTTTTTTCCTGGACATTAACGGCCAAGCGTCTCTTGTCTGAAATAATTATTCTTTAGATTGAATCAATTTCAAACTACCTGCAGCATATATTAATTCCTGAAATTGGTTATAGAAAGTTAATTATGGAACCATATTGGTATGAAGGCAATTTAGTGATATGAAAATGCTGAGTTCTGCAGATATTTATAATAAGCTTATTGGCTTTATTGATGAAATAAAAATTGATATCTTCATCATACTATTAACCCTGGTGCTCTTTATTCCTTTTATTTTTCTGAATAAGCCTTTCAGAGTTGGGGATGGCAGTGAGTATTATGCGCTCTCACTCGCCTGGAAAAATACACCCGGGCCGTTTATGGCTGATTCAAGCTGGCTAAAGTACCAAGAACTTGTTGAAAGTAACCAGATAACAGGTTTGGTGAATGCAGAAATTGTTAAAGCTAATTTTGTAAAAGATATTTTTACAGGTGTTCCAGCAGATTCGCACCATTTCTGGTTTTATAGCTTTTGTGCTGCAGTTATTGCGGAATTGGGATATTCAATTGGGGTAAATATTCCAATCCACGTCTCTTTTTTGCTTGTTCATTTTACTTTTCTATCAATTCTATTTGTGATTTCCTGGCGAAGTTATAAATGGAATGGGTTACTGGCAATTTTATTATTGACAGCACTTTCACCTATTGTATGGTATATCGATAAGGTACATACTGAGTTTTTTACCTATTGTGTCACAACTTCTGCTGTGATCCTATTTTCCAGGAAAAATAATATTTCTGCCGCTTTTTTCCTGGCTCTTGCATCGACACAAAATATTAGTTTTGCCGGAATTAGTATCTTACTGGTCATTTTTGATTTTTTCTCACGCAAAAAATGTTTGTATTCGAGAAATGAAGCAATAGTATTATTACTTACAGCTTTATTTATAGGACTTCATCCTGCTTATTACTGGTTTCGTTATGGTTATGTGGACCCAAAAATTGCAGGACTGGGCGGAACAATCATTTATGGAAACATCAGGTATTTCTACGTTTGGTTTTTTGATCCGGATATAGGATTATTCACAAACTGGCCATTTGGCGTTTTACTCCTCGTTTTATCGCTTGCCAGCCTATTACATAATATCCGGGTAAATAGTGGAATAAACCGGTGGGTTGTTTTTTACACAAGTTATATTCTGGTCAGTATTTCAGCCCAATCCTCAACTTTAAACTTAAATTCAGGTGGAACACCGGGAATTGGGCGTTATGGCCTCTGGTATTTGGCACTTTTTTTCCCCATTGTAATTTTTCTGATTACCAAAACAGTAATTTCAAATGGTTGGAAAATCGGATTTTTTGCAATTATCATATTCGGTATAAGTTACAGTATTAATTTTTTTAATCCTGCACTACCTGAAAACTATACAAAACCTTCATTAGTTTCAAGTTGGATTCAAAAATATTTACCCGGGGCATACAATCCTGCGCCGGAAATCTTTGCTGAACGGTACGGCGGAAGCGGAGAAGGTCCAAAACTATGGCAAGCTTTAGCAGTTGCTGGACCTGACTGCCATAAATTATTGATCATTAATCATTCATCAAAAGGTGGAAATACAGTTTTATTCAGGAAAGAATGCCGTTTTAGTAACAAGAATCTTTCAGCTATTATTAATAAGCATTTGGACGATGGATCGTGGTCTGGAAATAAAATCAATCCAATGTCGCTTCAATTAAGCGCAAATGAAATTCAATGGCCATTTTACGTCAGCTTAAGCCCTGAAGATTATAAACAAAGCAT